>JAFSIU010000011.1 GCA_017439615.1 Bacillota bacterium | reverse complement strand
CCTTCTTGCCTTCAGCCTGCTTGATGCTCTCCAGAATATCGGGATAGATGGTACCCTGTGCAAGGAAGGAAATACCTTCGAGCTTGCCTGCTTCTTCATCAAAGACCTTGATGAATTCATTGCCGATGATCTTGCGTTTTTGTTCAGGAGCGTCAATGCCCTTCAGCAATTCGAGGAAACGGTCGGTAGCATCGACATAAACCAGATTGGCATCAAGCTGATTTCGGAAAACTTCGATAACCTCTTCGCTTTCGCCCTTGCGCATCAAACCGTGATTGACATGCACGCAGACAAGCTGCTTGCCGATTGCCTTGATGAGCAATGCTGCCACGACAGAGCTGTCTACACCGCCCGAGAGTGCAAGCAGAACCTTTTTGTCGCCGACTTGCTTTTGCACTTCGGCAATTTGTTCAGCAATGAATTGGTCCGCCAAAGCTTGTGTTGTGATACGTTCCATAGTATCAGGTCTCAGATTTCCGTTCATAAAAACTCCTCCGCTTAAAAAATTTCGATATAAAAACCTTAAAATAAAAAACCTTTTAATTCGATATAGTCTACACGAAAATTTTACGATTTTCAAGTAGATTTAGTAAAATTTGTTCTTTAATTGAAAAAAATAATTTAAAAAATCTTATTTTTTTAAGCAAAATATGCTATTATAATAAACTAATTATAGCAATACTAAGTTTATTTGACTACAAGAATTTGAGATTTTTGAAAGAAGGTGCCTTATGGCTATCAGTGAGAAAGATATTGCTTATATAGCGGAATTATCCGAACTGGAACTCACCTCAGAAGAGGCTGTGCAATATGCAGGCTCTCTCAATTCCATCATCGATTATATGGCACAATTACAGGAGCTTGACACCTCAGGTGTTGAGCCTACCACCCATGTGCTCCAATTGCAGAATGTCTTTCGCGAAGATGTTGTCAAGCCGGGACTTTCGCGAGAGGAAGCTTTGCGCAATGCGCCCAATCGCACCAAGACAAGCTTCAAGGTCCCGAAAATCTTATAAAAAAGGAGAGAATTATGCTTACCCGTTTAACCGTAGCCGAAACTATCAAAGGGCTGCAGGAGAAGCAGTTTTCTTCTCTTGAGCTCACCAATGCCTATCTGGAGCGAATCGAGGCTCTGGATAAAGATATCAATGCCTACATCACGGTAACAGCCGAAAAAGCCAGAAAACAAGCCGCTGCTTCTGATAAAAGAAGGATAGAGGGCAATGCATTGTCTGCTTTTGACGGTGTACCTGTGGGCATCAAGGACATCATTTGCACCAAGGGCGTCAGAACGACTGCCGCCTCGAAAATGCTCGAAAATTTTGTTCCGCCATATAGCGCAACCTGCTGGAATAAATTGGAAAATGCAGGCTGTGTCCTGCTCGGCAAGCTGAATATGGATGAATTTGCTATGGGCTCCTCCACGGAGAATTCCGCCTTTTTCACTACTAAAAACCCTTTTGATCTTGCTTGTGTTCCTGGTGGGTCTTCAGGCGGTTCTGCTGCTGCTGTGGCAGCTGATATGGCTCCTTTCAGCCTTGGTACCGATACAGGCGGCTCTGTGCGTCAGCCGGCCTCCTTCTGCGGCACGGTTGGTTTGAAGCCTACCTATGGCAGAGTTTCCCGTTTCGGTGTTATTCCTTATGCCTCGTCCTTGGATCAGGTCGGTATTTTCGCCAAAAGCATTGAAGACTGCGCTTTGATCCTGTCTTATATCTCGGGCAAGGATGAAATGGATTCAACCTCCGTCCCTGTTGAAGTGCCCGATTATTCAGTTTTGCTCGATAACGGTGTCAAGGGCATGAAAATCGGCCTGCCAAAAGAATATTTTGGCGAAGGCATTGCAAAAGCCATTTCCGATATGATAAAAGCTCAGGCACAAAAGCTCGCCGAAGCGGGTGCCGAGATAGTGGAAGTTTCATTGCCGCATACCGGATATGCTTTACCTGCCTATTATATTATGGCAACAGCAGAGGCCTCGGCAAATCTTGCACGCTATGACGGTGTACGATATGGCTTGCGTGTGGAGCGTGATAATCTTGCCGATATGTTCAAGGCAACACGCTCACAAGGTTTTGGTGCGGAGGTCAAACGCCGCATTATGCTTGGTACCTATGCGCTTTCCTCCGGATATTATGAAGCCTATTATAATAAGACTTTGCAGGTCCGAACCCTTGTTAAGAAGGACTTCGACGATTGCTTCGCAGCGGGAATTGATTGCTTGCTGACTCCCACTGCTCCGACAACTGCTTTCAGACTTGATGAAAAGAGCAATGACCCTCTGGCAATGTATATGTCCGATATCTGCACAGTAACCGTCAATATGGCAGGCTTACCCGCGTTGGTCGTTCCTTGCGGTGAGCTTGGAGGCTTGCCTGTCGGTGCACAGCTTATCGGCGCTCCTTTTGCTGAAGAAAAGCTTTTTCGAAGCGGCAGAGTGCTGGAGAATGAGCGTCTCATTCCTCAATTCAGGAACAGGGAGGGAAGATAATGGCAAGATATGAAACTGTTATCGGTTTGGAGTTCCATGCCGAATTGAAAACAAAATCCAAGCTTTTTTGTCCCTGTCCGACCGAATTCGGCGGCGAGCCGAATACTCATGTCTGCCCTGTATGTCTGGGACTCCCCGGAGTGCTGCCTGTGCTGAACAAGCATGCGGTGGAATTGGCTGTCAAGGCGGGGCTCGCACTTAATTGTGATATACAGCGTGTCAGCAAATTTGACCGCAAGAATTATTTTTATCCCGATTTGCCCAAGGCCTATCAGGTAACACAATTTGCCTTGCCTATCTGCCGTGATGGCTATGTCAATATCAGCGGAAAGCAAATACGCATCAATCGTATACATCTCGAAGAAGATGCGGGCAAGCTGATACACAGCGGCGAGAGCATTCTTGATTCGGGATTTTCCATGCCTGATTATAACCGAGCTGCCGTTCCGCTTATCGAAATTGTTACCGAGCCTGATATCCGCAGTGCACAGGAGGCTCGTGAGCTCGCGGAAAGATTGAAATCACTGTTGGAATATGCAGGTGTTTCCGACGTTCGTATGGAGCAGGGCTCACTGCGCTGTGATGTCAATATCTCACTCCGCCCCGAAGGTCAGACAGAATTCGGCATTCGCGCGGAAATCAAAAATCTCAATTCCTTCCGCGCCATTGAAAGGGCCATCGAATATGAGGAAAAACGTCAGGCTGCCATTCTTGATGAGGGCGGCAGAGTGATTCAGGAAACTCGCACCTGGGATGATGGCAAGGGCATTACGCTTTCCATGCGCAGCAAGGAAAATGCCCATGATTATCGCTATTTCCCCGAGCCCGATCTTGTCCCCACCGTCATTGATGATATATGGATGAATGAAATTCGCCAAAGCCTGCCCGAAATGCCTGAGGCAAGGAAACATCGTCTGATGACAGAATGCGGTCTTTCCGAATATGATACAAATCGTATTGTCGAAACTCCCATGCTCGCCTTTTTCTTTGATGAAGTAATTGAGGCAGGTGCAGATGCCAAGCTTACCGCCAACTGGATATTGGGAGATATTTCTCGTCTTCTGACAGGCAATGAAGATAAGCTGCCCATCAAAGCTTCAGACTTGGCAGTGCTCATCGAGCAGGTCAAAAGCGGTGCTATCAATCACAGCTCAGGCAAGCTGGTGCTGGAAGAAATGTTTATGCACGGAGGCTGTCCGCTTGAGATCATCAAGACAAGAGGCTTTGCGCAGATATCCGATGCTTCCGCATTGCAGGAAGCTGTTCTGAAGGTCGTGGAGGCAAATCCCGAGCCTGTTGCAGACTATAAAGCGGGCAAAAAGAAAGCAATGGGCTTTTTGCTCGGACAAATCATGAAGGCAACAGGAGGTCAGGCCAATCCGCAGATGGTCAGAGAAATGCTCGAAAAAGCTCTCGATGCTTAAAAATTCATAATCCGCAAAATTAAAGCAAAAACTAAAGCCGTTCACAAAATGTGAACGGCTTTTTTAACTTGTTTTTAACACAAAATTGATTATGAATTTAACTTTTCTTTTTTATGATGTAATTGTAAAAGAAAATGATGAATAAAAAGAAAGAAAAGGAGAAAAACAATGAAAAAAACAAAACTGATTTCAAAAAACAAATTTTTCTGCATCATAATGGGAGCGCTCATGGCATTGACGCTTTTCAGTGGTTGTGGAGATGAAGGCTTCAATGCTGAAAGGGATGTTGTGATTTTCTCGCGTGAGGCAGGCAGTGGCACAAGAAGTGCTTTTGTAGAGCTTTTTGATGTGATGGAAAAGAACGCTGATGGCAAAAAGATCGATAAAACCGTAATGACCGCAAACATCAATGATTCCACCGGCATTATGCTTACTAATATCGCAAGTAATAAATATGGCATAGGCTATGTGTCCTTGGGTGCACTCAATGACAGTGTGAAAGCTTTGCAGATAGATGGAGCTTCCGCAACTGCAAAAAACATTGCCGATGGCTCTTATGCAATAGCAAGACCTTTTAATATTGCAGTGAATGAAAATGTTAGCGAAATCGCTCAGGATTTTATCGATTTCATACTCTCGGCAGAAGGACAGCAGGTAGTAGAGGAAACGGGATATATAGCTATTAATGATTTCAGCGATTACAAAGGCGGTAATATTGAAGGAAAAATCGTAGTTGCAGGCTCGAGCTCAGTTACTCCCGTGATGGAAAAGCTTAAGGAGGCTTATCTCAAAATCAATGAAAAGGCCGAAATTGAGATTCAGCAAACAGATTCCACTTCGGGTATGACAGCTGCCATTGAGGGAATATGCGATATAGGTATGGCATCCCGCGATTTAAAAGAAAGTGAAATCGAAAAAGGTCTGACACCGATCGAAATAGCCATTGACGGCATTGCAGTGATAGTCAATCCGGAAAATCCTTTGACAAATCTTAGCAAATCACAGGTCAAAACAATTTTTACAGGAGAAATAACTAAATGGTCCGAGCTTCAGTAGAAAAAACGCATAATGAAAAAACTCTTCATGCGGCAAAAGCAAAAAGTCTCTGCAGTGAAAGGATAATGAACGGAGTTTTCTTTCTGGCAGCCTGCATATCAATTTTGGCAGTTCTGCTGATTTGCGGCTTCCTTTTTGCAAACGGCATTCCCGCCATGAGCGAGATCGGTTTCCTGAAATTCCTGACAGGAACCGTCTGGAATCCCGAAAGCGGCGAATTCGGTATATTGCCTATGATAGTCGGCTCACTTTATGTAACGGCGGGTGCTGTGCTTTTGGGTGTGCCCTTGGGAATACTTACTGCGGTGTTTATGTCTCATTTCTGCGGTGCAAAGCTTTATCGCCTTGCTTCTCCGCTGCTGAGCCTTCTGGCTGGCATACCTTCTGTCGTTTATGGTTTTTTCGGATTGATGGTCATTGTGCCGCTGATAAGAAATATGTTTGGCGGCAGCGGCACTTCAATGCTTGCAGCCTGCATAGTTTTGGGCATAATGATATTGCCTACCGTTGTCAGTGTTTCTGAGGCAGCTCTGCGTGCTGTGCCGAAGCAGATATATGAAGGCTCACTTGCTCTTGGTGCAACTCATGAAAGAACTGTTTTTGCCACAGTGCTTCCCGCTGCCAGATCCGGTGTCAGTGCCGCGGTCATACTCGGTATCGGCAGAGCGATAGGGGAGACCATGGCACTTGTAATGGTCGCCGGCAATCAGCCGATAATGCCGCAGGGCTTGCTCAAAGGCCTCCGCACAATGACTGCAAACATAGTTATAGAAATGGGCTATGCCGCAGATCTGCACAGAGGAGCATTGATAGCAACAGGTGTGGTACTGTTTGTTTTTATCCTGATTATCAATCTCTGCTTCTCTGCATTACAAAGGAGGTCGGGAAAATGAACAGAGCAAAAACGACTTCAATGCTTTTGCGTTGGGCGGTGCGGGCAGCAGCTTGTTTCAGCTTGGCAATACCTCTGCTTATAATCGTCTATATCTTGATGAAGGGTATTCCGCATCTTACGCTCGATATGTTTGCATTTGAATATACCAGCAGCAATGCCTCGCTTTTCCCCGCACTTATCAATACCCTCTTGATGACAGCTCTTGCTTTGGCAATAGCAGTACCAACAGGAATTTTCTCAGCGATTTATCTTGTGGAATATGCGGGGAGAGGCAATCGCGGTGTCAAGGTGATGCGTATGGCGACCGAAACACTTTCCGGCATACCTTCCATTGTCTATGGCCTGTTTGGCTTTTTGATGTTCAATATTTATCTTGGCTGGGGCTATTCTATCCTCGGCGGCGCGCTGACATTGGCTATTATGGTTCTGCCTCTTATCATGCGTACCACGGAAACAGCCCTGCAGTCCGTACCCGATGCCTTCCGAGAAGGCAGCTTTGGCTTAGGTGCAGGCAAACTGAGAACGGTTT
>JAFSIU010000073.1 GCA_017439615.1 Bacillota bacterium | reverse complement strand
GCCGTTTAAAAATCGGTAAAAGCCGATTTTACGAATGTAGAAATTAATTAGTTTGAAAAGAAGCAGCTTAAGAAAGTAACCCGAACAACCTCGGACAAAAAGCGTTTGAAGGGGGGTAGGGGGTTGCAAGGGGGCCTAAGGGGTTCGCAATCCCCCCTGGCCCCCTGCAAAAACAAATACAAATTTGGCTCTTTTATAAAAATAACTGTAGAAGAAAAACCAATACTCTAAACAAATAAACCCCACATCAAATTATTAATGTGGGGTTTATTTGTAATAACAACTGTTTTACGAGCACCGACCATAAGCAAAGGCTTTTGTTTCAGTTTTCTTCTTTGAAGGCGCGATGCTCAACATATATCATCATTTTATTTCTGATATATGCATAAACGACAAGGAATAAAACAGCAAGGCCTGGAATCAATATCGTTTTTTCCATATAAATAAGCACAAGCAAAGCAATGAAGGCTGAGATAATCAATGAAGTAATAAGCAAACGATGCTCTTTTAACCATTTGCTTTTAAAATAAGTAATTTTGTCATTCAGACCGAAAGAAGAATCGGAAGCCAAGGCGTGCAATATATTCTCTTCTGCTTTTAGCGCAAAATGCTTTTCATTTGTTATTCTCTCGCCGCTTAATAATTCATTCAGGCTGATATCAAAAAAGCGGCAAAGCTCCTGAAGCATAGAGATATCAGGCATATATTTTCCTGTCTCCCAACGCGAAACAGTTTTGTTGCTGACTGCAAGTTTTTGTGCAAGCTGCTCCTGTGTCAAGCCTTTTTCATGGCGTAATTCTGCTATAAAACTGCCGATTTTCTGTTGATCCATATGTTCCTCCGTTATATGCATTTTCTATATTATACAACAGTTGGGCTTTTTTGTCGTGGACATAAAAAGCGAATGCTTAAAAAGTGCAAAAGAAAAGCATCCGGGGCACAACCCCGGATGCTTTGTTACTTATTCACCTAAGCCGAACATCTCATTTTGAGATTGAATCATAGCATCATATTCTGCTTCAGTCATTCCCAAATCTTTCATCAGCTTTTTCTTTTGCTGATCCTGCCATTCCTCAATAGATAAACCATTGGGATTGGTGGGGTCGAGCATTTTCATTCTCTGCTCATGTTCTTTCTTTTCACGGTGCTTTGCAACCTGAATGCTGATCTCATAAAGACCAAGCAAAGGAATTGCAAGAGCTACCTGAGAAATAACATCGGGCGGAGTAATAAACGCAGCAACAGCGAACACAATAACAATCATGATCTTGCGCTTGCTTTCTAATGCACGAGCTGAAACAAGACCTGCTTTGGAGAGCAGATTGATGATGACGGGAAGCTGAAAAGCAAAACCAAATGCCATGCACAGCATAGTGACAAAGGAAACATAACTGGCGGCAGAAAATGTCGCTGCCAATGTTTCAGATTGGAAACCGAGAAGGAAGGTAATAGCGAGCGGCATGATCATAAAGAATGCCAACAAAAGACCTACCCAGAAAAGACCATAGGAAATACCGATAAAACCAACGATATTCTTTGATGCCAATGCAGGCGATTTTTGTCTGATAAAGTTCGCTACTATATAGATCATCAAAGGCAAGGTCAAGATCAAGCCAATTGTAATTGCAAGCTTAATTTGGGTAAGAAAGCCTTCCGCGGGGGAAGTATAAATTACCGTTCCGACCCTTGCAAAAAGATAATCCATTAACCAGCCGGTATTAAGATATCCGATCACAGAACCCGCTACCAACAAAATTATGATGATCATAAACCTTTTTCTGAATTCAGATACCAGTTCAAATGCGGTTCTGAGTTGCGGTGCAAATGATTTAGCCTCAGCCATTAATATTCCTCTCTCTTATGCAGAAATTGCAGCTTCTTCAACAACATCGACTTTTTCGGTAAAGCCTTCGTTCAGAATGGGGCAAGCAGCAGCACATTCATAGCAACGGATGCATTCGCCGCCAGGGATCTTGCAGCCCTTCTTAGCAGTAGCAGTAACAACATCGGCTACTTCTGCGGGCAAGGTGGAAAAAGCGATAGGACGATAGAGAACATCGGGAGTACCGTTTTCGACCAAAGCGGCGATAACAGCGGGATCTTCCTTAACTCTCTTGTGGGTCTTGGTCCAGGGGTTAACACCCATGGGGCAAGCGTTTTCGCAGCGTTTGCAGCGGATGCAGGTATCTGCAGGCAGCTTGACGCGGAGAACGCTCAATTTGTCGGTAAGAGCCAAAACTGCACCGACGGGGCAGAGATAACGGCACCAGAATCTTTCCTTGATGAAGGAGAGACCTGCAAAGAGCGGTACAAACAAGGTTTCCAAACCGATCATAACGCCCTGCATACCGGCAGCACGGCAGGTATTACCGATGGGGCAGATTGCGCAGAAAACGGGTCTCTTTGCAATGCCTGCAGCGGCAAGAGTACCAATCAGAACACCATATTTGGTCTTGGGGTTGATAACAGCATTGGCTTTAAGCTTGTCAGCTCTCTTGAGATGGATTCTCTTGATAAGAAGCTCAAGATAATCGATGACAGCGCCAAAGGGGCAGATCCAGCTGCAGAATACACGACCTACAAGAATGGTCAGAACAAGCATAATAGCGCCTGTAATGAGCAAGGAGGCATAAATTGTGCCGGAGCCGATGATTACTTCCAAAGCGCCAAGAGTACAAGCGAAAACGCCGGTCTCATTGATGTTGAATGCACATACTGCACCTGCGCAGAAAACGAGGAAGAAAACAAAGAACAGGAATTGAACAAGTTTTCTGATTTTCAATATTGTTTTCGGTTTCATTCTCCCATCCTCCTTAAACCAGTTTTTGCGGAGCAAATGCATCTCTTCATTTCGAGGAATGCCTGCTCATCAGTGTAGGGCTGTTCAGCCTCATGGAAATCTCTTCTGTCAGCAACTTCATCAACATAGCTGAGCTGCTGTTCTGCTTCCTTCATGGTAAATTCGCCAACATAGTTGTTCATAAGCTTACGCATAGAGGGGAAGCCGGTCTTTGCGCCGGGGCAGAGATACTTATGAATGGTATCTGCTGCTCTTTTACCGGTGCCAACTGCTTCGATAGCAGTTCTGGGGGACAATACGCAGTCGCCGCCGCCGAATACGCCTTCCATAGGAGTTTCAAAGGTATGGAAATCTGCTTTCAGGGTGCGGCGAGGAGTTACTTCCAGGCCCTGTTCCTTGAGCATATCGATATCGGCATACTGACCAATAGCAGCGATAACGGTGTCAACCTTGAATTCGAGGATTTCGCCGGGGATAGGATCATCCCAACGCCATTCGCCTTCGGGACGAGTGGGCAGCTTCTGAATTCTGACGATGTATTTGTCGCCATCCTTGTTGACATCCAAGGGAGTGTAAGAAGGATAGATCTTGATGCCTTCTTCTTCAGTATGATGAATTTCATCAACTGTTGCGGGCATACGATGATATTCTTCGCGGCAGGACATAACGATGTCATCTGCACCAAGTCTCCAGGCAACACGTGCACAGTCAACAGCAACGTTGCCGCCACCGATGACGAATACGCTCTTGCCAAGGCCGGGCCATTCACGTTTGAGGTTGCCTGCATAGAGGAAATCAACTGCAGTAACGATATCAGCAGAACCATCGCCGGGCAGATTCAGTCTGTTAGCCTTGAATGCGCCGATTGCGACAAAAACTGCATCATATTCGTCTCTGAGCTGCTGCAGAGTGAAATCTTTGCCCATTGCCATATTATACTTGATCTCAACACCCATTTTGCAGATGTGGTCGATTTCAGCATTGAGCAGTTCGACAGGCAGACGATAGTCCGGGATACCGACTCTCATCATACCGCCGCCAACGGACATTGCTTCATAAACAACAACTTCGTGACCATAACGGCCGAGGAAATATGCACAGGTCAAACCGGCAGGGCCGGCACCAACGACTGCAACTCTCTTACCGGTTTTGGTGGTAGGACGAAGTGCGGGATAATCCAAAGCTGCATCCAAAGAGCCTGCGAGTTCAGCTGCCTTAACACCTGCATATTTATGCAAGGAGCGAGTATAAACAGGCTTGTCGATGATTTGACGCAAGCAGAATTTCTGGCAGGGCAAATCTTCGCAGATACGACCGCAGGTGAGCAGGAAGGGGTTGTCATTTCTGCCCAAAGCAACGGATTCAATGGGTTTGCCCATCTGGAGCAAGGCAAAGGTACCGGGCAGATCAACATCTGCGGGGCAAGCATTGGCACAAGGAGTGCGATACATAGTTTCGCAGCAGGAGCCTGCGCAATATTTCATATCGCAGTGTTCCATAAACTCATCGGGGAAAACTGCCAAAGCGGAAACGATAGGTCTGATAAGAGCCTTGTTTTCTTCGCCAGCAGCTTCTTTGGCCTTTTCGACCAAAGCCTTGAACTGTTCAAAAGAAACTTCACCATCAACATCGCACATTTCGGTAAGAGCTTCGCTGAGTTCTTTCAGGCAAGCAACATTACCATGCTTCTGATAGTTGTAAGTAGTAAGAATACGAATTGTGTTGACTACGCAGCTGCCGATATCAAAGCCCATGATGGTGGGTTCTTCAACATCGAGAGTGTTTACTACGGTATCAAATCTGTACTCTTCGATAACTTCACCGGTTGCACCGCCAACGATAGCAAATTTGAATGCTCTCTTGGCAGAACCGCCGCCGAGTTTGAAAAGTGCAGTAATGATACTCATGTTTTCCTCGGCTTTATAGGTGCCGGGAGTTTTGATTGTGCCCTGTACTGTAACAGTATTGGCAAAAACATTAGTAGCCATTATTGAACTTCACCTCCGACATTATTAGTCTTTTCATTTGTCTTATCAATATATTGCCGCCATTTGCGTCCCAAGAACAATGCCAGCTCAAAGAGCAGGTATGCAGGGACAAACAAAATGACGATAGTCAAGAAATCCAGACCGGCGCTCATTACAAGACCGATGGAGAGGATTATACCAATGATCCATAAACGTCTCTTGGCAAAAAACTCCGCCGAAACGATACCGGTCACGATCAGAACAAGAATTACATAGGGAATGAGCATAGTAACACCGCCTGCGATGACCATAGACATCACAAAGGCAAGATACTTCGACAAGGAGATCATTGGCTCCATATTGTCTGCAGTTACATAGAAGAGGAATTTGAGGACAGAAGGCATTGCGGCAAATAATACCACCAGACAACCAATGAAGAAGAGCGCCACACCGGCAAGTATCAAAATCGGTACCCATACTCTTTCATTGGGTGTAAGCCCGGGGAAAACAAACCAAGCCAGCGCAAAGCATATCACCGGGAAGCCCAGAACAATACCTGCAAAAAATGCTATCTTGATTTCTACCATAAAGCCTTCAGCGGGCGAATAAAAAGCTAATTGCTCAACAGGGATAGCATTCAGCATCCAACCATATATCACATCGACCTTCCAATATCCGATAATAAAACCGGCTAATATACCAAGAATGATCCATGTAATCATTTTTTTCAGGTCAGACAGATGACCGACTAACCCCATACGTTTTTCGTCCAAGATTTACACCTCAACTATTGCCCAAAATCTTATCTAACAAAGATTTTTTGGTCTTTTTATAAAGATGAATTGCTTCAAATTTAACGGACTTTTCGTTCAGTTTTGCTTCTACATCTTCTTTTTCTTCATATTCGAATTGCAAAGCAACACCGCAGTTGGGACTGATTTCCTTCGGACCGGGAATAAGAGCGACCTTATGACCGGCTTCTTTCAGAACTGTTTCAGCCTGAACAGCATGGTGAGAGGAGAAGAAGGTTACAACACCAATCTCCTGATTAATCGGAATTTCTTTCTTTTCAACCATTATACTCACCTCTATTCTGCAGCTGCCTCAGCGATAACCTTGACCGCTTCGATCACTTTGTCAACTTCCTCTTCAGTAGTAAAATAGCTGAAGCCGAATCTTACTGTGCCCTGAGGGAAGCTGCCGATGGTTTTATGAGCAGCAGGAGAGCAATGCAAACCTGTGCGGGTCATAATACCAAAGCCCTGATCCAAAACCTTACCAACTTCGGAGCAAACAGCACCTTCGATATTGATACTGGTAACAGCTGTTTTCTTCATAGCATCAAGCGGACCGTAAATCTTGACACCGGGGATATCTTTGATACCGTCGATGAATCTCTGGGTCAGCATAACTTCACGCTTGTGAATGTTAGGAATACCAACTTCCTTCAGGAACTGCAAGGAACCGGCAAGACCTGCTACACCAATGATATTCATAGTACCGCTTTCCCAAACGTCAGGCATAACCTCAGGCTGTTCTTCAAATTCGGAATTGCTGCCTGTGCCGCCGAGCATGAAGGGCTCAACCTTGATTGCAGGATTTACATAAACTGCACCGGTTCCGGTGGGTCCAAGCAAACCTTTATGACCTGTTACGCAAAGAAAATCGATATGCATTTTTTCTACATCAACAGGAATGAGTCCTGCGGACTGTGCTGCATCCAAGGTGAACAGTACGCCTGCTTCATGGGCAACCTTGCCGACTGCTTCGACATCCTGAATGGTGCCGATAACATTGGAAGCATGGTTGACGATAATCATTTTGGTATTTTCTTTAATTGCAGCTTTGACTTTTTCAGGATCAAGGAAACCTTCTTCATCACACTGAACAACAGTGAGTTCAAGACCTTTGCTTTCCAGCATTCTCAAGGGGCGCATTACGGAATTATGCTCCATGGAGGAGGTAATTACATGGTCGCCGGGTTTGAGTTGTGTCTGGATGACATAGTTAAGGCTTTCAGTGATATTTTTGGTAAAAGCAATCTGCTGCGGATCTTTGATATTAAACATCTCTGCCAAGGCTTCACGAACGCCAAAAGCAACTCTTTCAGCTTCGACTGATGCGGTATGACCGCTTCTGCCAGGACTGCCGCCTATTTCATTAACGAAATAGTTCATTTGCTCAAGCATTTGCGGAGGCTTGGGCCAAGATGTTGCGCCGTTATCGCAATAAATCATCTTTTGATTTCTCCTCTCTATTCCCTATAGATCAATTATTTCTTTTCAACCAAGGTGATGACATCATCATCGCAGGGACGTGCGGAATTTACGCAGTCGCCGCAGCCTGTGCATTTATTCTGGTCAACAACACAAGGAGACTTCTTAACGGATTCATCATAAGAAATAGCATCATAAGTACATGCTTTGAAGCAGATACGTTTTGCGCAAGCGATACAGCCGTCGGGATTGATATATGCAACCTTCTTGTTGGGGTTGCTGTCGGGCAGAGGCTTCAGATCACCCTTGCTGACCATTTCGATTGCGGGGAAGCCGTTTTCGTTTCCGTTAGCAGCTTCGCATTCGGTACGGCAGTCGCCGCAGCCAACGCAAAGATCAACATTCAATGCGGGATAGCCGTTTGCACCTTCGGTAAGAGCATCTTCGGGGCAAACAGGAACGCACTTGAAGCAGCCGATGCAGACATCTGCAAGGAACTGGGGAGCAGTGCGGTTGGGGTTAGATGCAGGAAGTTCAACCAATGCTTCAGGTTTAACCATAGCAATTGCGGGGAACTGCTGATTTGTGGGAGTGTTCTTGGAGCCGTTTTCAGCTTCGCAAGCATCAACACATTTTTCGCAGCCAACGCAAAGATCAACATTCAATGCGGGATAGCCGTTTGCACCTTCGGTAAGAGCATCGTTGGGGCAAGCGGGAATGCACTTGAAGCAACCAATGCACTTGTCTGCAAGGAACTGAGGAACGACTTTGGCAATTGCCTGAGAGGGACAAACGGTAGCGCACAAGCCGCAAGCGGTGCATTCATGACCGTTTTCCTCAATGAGAAGAGGGGTATTCACTACATTAAAGCCATCGGAAAGCTTTGCAGCGAACAGGACTTTGCCCGCTTCGGGACTGGACTGGCAAATATAGATGCACTGTTTGCAACGCATACATTTGCTGAGGAATTCATCCTCGTCAGCGACACCGGGCGGACGTGAGATGGGTTCTTTGATATTAGCAGGCAATTTGCCGCAGACGGTGAAAGCAGCACCGGCACCTACTGCAAAGAGCGCTGTACCAAGGAACTCACGACGAGTAGTTTTCATAACAACACCTCCTAAATAAATTCATACCAAATTTTGGTAAAAAATAATTTGGTTCTGTTGCACACAAAAATTGGTAAACTTTTGTGCATAACTATAAAACAGAGTATAGCACTCCATCCTTGATTATTTTAACACTAAAAATATGATTTGTAAAATACATTTTCTGCCTTTTTGATGAAATTTAGTATATTTTTATCGATTAGTTGCATTTAAAAAAAGACAATCCGACGCCGTTTATCCTTTTTCTTCATTATAAATTATCACAACTGCTTGATTAACCGTATTTACAAAAATTATTGATAGAAAAAAATATGTGTTGTATTTTTTGTTTTTATCTGCTACAATATTGGATATGGTTGCGATGACTTCATCGCAGAGTTTTTAACATACACATTTAAAAGGAGGAATTTTATTATGAAACCCGGTATTTGGCAATTGCTGATCATTTTACTCATCGTTCTGATTCTTTTTGGCTCCAAAAAGCTGCCTGAGCTTGGCAGTGCAATGGGCAAAACCATAAAAGGCTTCAAAAACAGCATCAAAGACACTGAAGAAGCATTTGCAGAAGAAAATGCAGCTCCTGCAGAAGCTGCCGCTCCCGTTGCTGCTCCTGCTGCTGCTCCTGAAGCTGCCGCTGCTGCTGCCGCTGCTGCTACCGTTGCTGCTGAAGCTGCCGCTCCCACAAACAACCAATAAGCATATTAGCGTTGTTTACTTCGCTGCTATTTAAGGAGGAATCCATATGTTTGGCTTAGGTGCTCCTGAGCTTATCATCATTCTTGTTATAGCCTTATTTGTTTTCGGACCTAACAAATTGCCGGAAATGGCTTCTTCTTTGGGAAAAACGATCAAAGAATTCAAAGCCAGTTCCGCTGAGTTCACCGAAACAGTTATCAATCCTACCATTGCACCTATCAAAGAAGCAAAGGCAGAATTGGAAAGAGACGTTATTAACCCCTTGAAAGAAGGCTTGGATTTTTCCAGCGAGCTGAAGGATATCAACGAAAACATCATGGATCCGCTTAAGAAGACCATTGATGATGTTAATCCCGTAAACTCGTTCAATAATTTAAAGAATGATATCAAGGCTCAATTGACTGATGACAATCCCAACGCAGGAATCTTCCCAGATATCCCCTCCGGTCCAAAACCGGAAATGACTCCGGAGGAGAAAGCTGCTGCGGAGGAAAAACTCAAGAAGGATATTGCAAGCATGCCCCTTCTTGATGATACGAATATGTAGTTCAAAAAGACTATGCAATTTTGCATAGTCTTTTTTATTGGTTTATCTTAAATTATTTTAGATATACATAGCGCCGCTGATTCTGTTTGCAAATCTCAGCGGCGTTTCTTTGATCAATCATTCTTTTTCGGTGCAAAGCGTTTGAAACCTATGGCCTGAATAGGACAAAACTCATGACAGCAATAGCATTTGATACATTTGTCATAGTCAATAACAGCGTGGCGGTTTTCTATCCTGATTATTTGCTCAGGGCAATTGGTGGCACAAACACCACACCCCACACATTTATCCTCAATAACAGGATATGAAACAAGTAATTTTGTCAAAAGAGGTTGAATAAACTGCGGGAAATAATGTATAGGGACAAAAGTTGCACGAATAGCAGGAATATAAGAAGTGATCAGATCTTCAATATTATCGCCCAAATATTCCAGCTCATCAAAACTGCGCGGAATAAAGCCTCTTTCCATTGCCTCTGTCAGGGTGGCTACCTGTTCAGCTTTAAAGCCCATAATACGACAGCCTGCCATATCAGCAGCATGAGCATTGGTAGCACCAATGATCACACCTGTTTTCTTCGGTCGACCTCCTGAAGGTCCCCTGCCCTCCATACCGACCACACCATCAATAAAAGCAAAGGCAGGCTTGACACATTCGCATACATCAACCAGCATTCTGTTGAATTTTGTACGGTCCGGGAATTTGGAATGATAAGCAGGTTTTGTGAGCCCCGGAATTGCGCCAAAAAGATTCTTGACCGCTGCAGTCATATATGCCAGACCATGTGTTTTCAGCTTTGCTGCCGAAATAATAACATCAGCCTGCTGCACTGCATCTATTATCGGAAAGCTTTTGCATATTCTGCCTTCCGGGAATGCGACCTCACTGCTTTCAAAGTTGTCATTCAGTTCAGCGCCTGAATTGACAGCAGCCTCATCCATACCGCAAGTACGATAAACAGTCTTCAACGTAGCTGCATTATATGGGCCACCGGGACTATCAGCAATAATCACTCTGCAGCCTATCGCAACAAATTCAGCTGCAATAGCTTCCACCATCAAGGGATGCGTTGTAACTGCTTGCTCAGGCCTGGAATTCATCAGCAGATTCGCCTTGATAAGAACAGTCTGTTCAGGTGCGGCAATGGCTTGTGCTCCACCATAAGCAGCAAGAATATCACGCACAGATTTACGCACCAGCTCACGTTCATATTCAGGGCAAGCGGAAATATATACTCGTTTATCCATAACACTCTCCATAATTTCAAAATCAGTTTATTTATTCGAAGGGTCTTAGCTTTTTCCTTGTTGCAGAATGGTTTTATTCTTTTGACTCTATTGGCAGCTCAACATAAAAAGCTGTTCCTTTACCTAAAGCACTTTCAACTGTGATATGACCGCCATAAAGTTCAACAATGCTGCGAACAATACAGAGTCCCAATCCATTGCCCTCAGCGGAATGAGAGCTGTCGGCCTGATAAAACTTATCAAAAATATGCTTGATATTCTTTTCTGAAATTCCTTCTCCATGATCTGCAATAATAACAGTGACCTTATCGGCAGCAGCGCGGCAGCGAACCTCTATCAATCCGCCGTGCTCACTGTATTTTATGGCATTGCCAAGCAGATTGACCCATAAATGTGTCAACAACTCTTCATTGCCAAAGAAATCGATATCATCAAGCTCGCAAGACCACTCGATATCTTTTTTCTGCCACTGCGTTTCCAACAACAAAATACAATCCCTGATCTGCTCATCGAGAGAAAACCTACTCTTGCCACTGACAAAGTGTTGGTTTTCAAGCTTGGTCAGCAGCAAAATGTTGCCGGACATTCTGGACATACGCTCACTTTCAGAAATAATGATATCTGTATATTCTTTTCTCTCTTCTGCACTGAGGTTCTCATTCTGTAACTCCCTGGCAAAGCCACGTATAGAGACGATTGGGGTCTTGAATTCATGCGAAAACATACTGATGAAATCCTTTTTCATCAGCTCTGTGCTTTCTAATTCTTCTGTCATGGAATTGAAATTAACGATCAGCTTGTTGATCTCATTATCCGTTCCGTTTTCCTTAACACGTACCGAAAAATCACCTTTAGCAATTTGTTTGGTTGCATTACCAAGCTCTTTTAAAGGCTTAATAACTGCTTTGCTGTAGAAAATGGAAATTACTGTGCCGATCAAAGTACTTACAAACAAAGCAATAATAGGCAAAATGAAAGGGATGTCCAACAACGGTGAAAGCCAGGCTGCTTTTGAAAGAAAAACAACACACAATCCGGTCAGTAAAGTAGAAACAAGCATGATGCCAAACACAAAAACCACCATTGCTGTGCGCAAAGATCGGAAGTGATTCATTTTTTCACCGCCTTATAGCCAAGACCGCGAACTGTGATTATCTCAAAATCATTATTATCCTTGAAGCGGTCGCGCAAACGATTGATATGCACATCAACAGTCCTTTCATCTGTATCACTGTCCATATCCCAAAGCTCATCCATCAGCTGACGGCGGGTGAATATTTTGTTCTGATAGGAAAGCAGCTTGAACAGCAGCATAAATTCCTTTTGTGGCAGAATCTGCTCTGTTCCGTTCGATTTGACTGTAAATGCATCATAATCCAGAATCGTTTCATTAATAACCAGCTTATGTTCAGATACGATTTGTGAACGACGCAGAAGTGCTGCGATACGCAACAGCATCTCCTCTTCATCAACAGGCTTGGTCATATAATCATCGGCACCTGCAATAAAGCCTTTTTTCTTGTCTGACGGAAGTCCTGCGGCAGTTACCATTAAAATCGGGATATTAAAACCGCTTTCGCGAAGCACTGTTGTGAATTCCAGACCATCCATTTTTGGCATCATAACATCAAGCAGGATAAGATCGACATGGGTTTTGTCCATAACATCCAAAGCCTCTTCACCATTGGCAGCCAGAACAGGTTCATAGCCGTTACGGCTCAGAACCGCAGCCATAAGCTTGCGGGTATTAAGATCATCTTCGGCGATCAAAATTTTAAACATAAGCATTCCTCCTGCATTAAAAAACATAAAAAACTCTTTACTATCCTATACTATATATCTTATCATAAATTATAAATTTAATATCAATTTTTTGGCAATAATTTATATCAGCAAGAATTTCTCAAAATGTTCATAATAAGTTTATAAAAAATTGCTAAATTTGGCAAAGAAATTTTCCCCCAAGGAGGAGCATTATGCTTGCGCTCAAAAACATTATCAAGGAATATGATACAGCGGGATATAAGATTCGGGCTTTGAACGGAGTTTCCATAGAATTTCGCAAAAATGAATTCGTTTCCATTCTCGGTCCTTCCGGCTGCGGCAAAACCACAATGCTGAATATCATCGGTGGACTGGACAGATATACCTCCGGCGATATTATCATTGACGGCCGCTCCACAAAAGATTTCAATGACAGAGATTGGGATGCATATCGCAATCATTCCATAGGTTTTGTTTTTCAAAGCTACAACCTCATTCCCCACCAGACAGTCCTTGCTAATGTTGAGCTCGCTTTAACCCTTTCAGGTGTCAAAAAAGAGGAACGCCGCAGACGTGCCATTGAAGCATTGGAGAAGGTAGGTCTGGGAGATCAGCTGAAGAAAAAACCGAATCAGATGTCAGGCGGTCAGATGCAGAGAGTGGCCATCGCACGTGCATTGGTCAACAATCCGCATATTCTGCTCGCCGATGAGCCAACAGGTGCTCTTGACACAGCAACAAGCAAGCAAATCATGCAGCTTCTGAAGGATATCGCAAAAGACAGACTGGTAATCATGGTCACACACAATCCTGAATTGGCCGAAGAATATTCAACACGCATAGTCAAGCTGCGCGATGGGCAGATAACAGAGGACAGCAATCCTTTTGTTGCTTCCACCTTTGAGCCGCTGCCGAAAAAAGAGAAGAAAACAAAGAAGCCTCATATGTCCTTCTTTACTGCACTTTCCCTGAGCCTTAATAATCTGATGACCAAAAAGACACGTACTCTGCTCACAGCCTTTGCAGGAAGCATAGGTATCATCGGCATTGCTCTTATCCTCTCACTTTCAAACGGTGTACAGACATATATTGACCGCGTGGAAGAAGAAACGCTTTCGAGCTATCCGATCATGATAGAAAAGAATACAGCGGATATGACCAGCATGATGGCATCAATGATGGAGGCGCAGGAAGGCGCAACTGCTCGTGAGGATGGGTATATCTATGCAAACACGATTATGAATGATATGCTCAATACTATGCTCAAGGAAATGACAACCAATAATCTCGAAGCCTTCAAGGAATATCTCGAAAGCGGAGAAAGCGATATTGCAGAGCTGACGACAGATATACAATATCTTTACAGCACTCAGCTCAATATTTTCAGCGGTGATACCGAAAGCGGCATTGTGCAGATCAATCCCGATCAGGTCATGAAGGAGATAGGTCTCAATGAAGTAATGGCAGAAGCAAGCTCAATGAGTTCCGTGATGGCTGCAGGAACCAAGGTCTGGGAGATGCTTCTTGACAATGACAGGCTGCTGAATGATCAATATGATGTAATTGCAGGGAAAATGCCCGAAAGCTTCGATGAAGCAGTGCTCATAGTCAACGAAAACAATGAAGTCAGCGATTATTCACTTTATGCACTCGGCTTAAAGGACCGCTCCGAGATCACAGGTATGCTCGAGCGCATTATGGACGGTGAAGAGATCACCTCCGAATCGGTTGCATATACCTATGATGATATTCTTGGACTAGACTTCAGACTTCTGCTTAATACCGATTTCTATGATGAGCTGGATGGCATCTGGATCGATATGCGCGCAGATGAAGATTTTATGAAGGAAAAGATTGCAGCCGCCACACAGGTTAAAATTGTCGGCATTCTGCGTCCTTCAGATGCTGCTATCGCAGCCTCTGAAAACGGTTCTATCGGTTATCGCTCCGACCTTATGCGGCATCTCATCAATGAGATCAATAAATCAGAAATTGTAGCAGCACAAATTGCATCTCCGGATACCGATATTTTCACAGGCAAACCATTTGATACCGGCGATATGGAATTTGATATCAAGGCAATGCTTGCAACTCTTCCTGCCGAACAGCAGCAATATTTTGCGGCACTGCCTGCAGAACAGCAGCAAAAAATGATTGCGCAATATGCCGCAAATGCTGTCTCCTCTGCTACCTATGAAGGCAACCTTGACAAACTCGGTGTTGCGGATCTTGCCAAGCCTTCATCGATTTATATTTATCCTGCCGATTTTGCCGCCAAGGAAAGCATTGAACAAATCATCAAAGATTATAATGCAGCACGCGGCGAAGAATATACCATCCGCTACACAGATTTTGTCGGTTTGATCATGTCTTCGGTAACGACCATCATCAATGCTATCAGCTATATTCTCATTGCTTTTGTTGCCATTTCGCTGGTGGTCTCCTCTATTATGATAGGCATTATCACCTATATCTCCGTGCTTGAAAGAACCAAAGAGATCGGTATTCTGCGCAGTATTGGTGCTTCCAAGAAAGATATATCCAGAGTTTTCAATGCGGAAACTCTTATCGTAGGACTTTCAGCCGGACTTCTGGGAATTGGTGTTACCATTTTGATCTGCATACCGGCAAGCGCTATTATTTTCAACCTCACTTCCATTCCCGGATTGGCGGTTTTGCCGCCTGCAGCAGGCGTTATTCTTGTCGTCATCAGCATGCTGCTCACCTTTATTGCAGGACTTCTGCCCTCCGGAATGGCTGCCAAAAAAGATCCCGTCGTCGCTTTAAGAACAGAATAAAGCGCAAAGGGCGGCAAAGCCGCCCTTTACATTTTGTCACAACAGAAGTTTTTCATTTTTCCTTATAAAATGGTGGTATTTGATGACAGTTTATATTATAATTAACAAATATCATTAAGAATTATGAGGTAGATATGGTCAATCGTTTGGATCTTTGCATAATTAACTTCATTGAAAGCATACGCACTCCCTTTTTGAATGCAACAATGCCGATTTGTTCTTTTTTGGGAGATCATGGTCTGTTCTGGATCGTGCTTGGCTTAGTGCTTGTCATTGTTAAGGCAACCCGCAAGGCAGGCATCATCACTCTGCTGGCGCTGCTTATCGGACTTGTCAGCGGCGAGTTCATCTTGAAAAATGTTTTTTGCCGTTTGCGTCCTTTTATGATTTTCGATTTTCTGGATACAATAATCAAAGCTCCAATGAGTTATTCCTTCCCATCCGGCCATACCACCTCATCCTTTGCAGCAGCAACATCGATCGCCCTGTTGGGCAGAAAGCCTGCCATCTTAGCTTTCTCGGCAGCTTCTTTGATCGCATTTTCTCGAATTTATCTTTCCGTACATTATCTGACTGATATTCTCGGTGGAATTGCATTGGGCATAGTAAGTGCTTTTGCTGCCAGATGGATATACAAAAAAGCTGATTCAAAACTTGGTCTTGAATTTTGATACAAATAATTAAGAGGTGATTTTATGTTCAAGGTATATAATTTCAAATCCTCATTTTCCCATCTTTCCATAGTCTATATTCTTTTGGGATTATTCCTGCTCATCTTCCCCACTGCCTCTGCCAGAATTATCTGCTCGGTGCTCGGACTTGTGGCTTTGGTGATCGGTGCATTCAGACTGATCAATTATTTTCGTCTGCACAGCAACGGTCAGTTTTTGAGAACAGGCTTCATCAGCGGCTTTATTTTCTGCGCTCTTGGCTTATTCTTCATTCTTAAACCCACCGTGGTTATGTCGATTCTGCCTTTTATCATTGGCTTGGCCATTTGCTTCAACGGAATTGTCAAAATGCAATCCGCCATCGAGCTGCGCAGGGCAAATTATGACAAATGGATAGTTTCTCTTGTCATAGCCGCGATAACCCTGCTTCTCGGCATTTTGTTGATTATCAATCCTTTCAGCGGCGCCAAGCTGGCAATCATGTTCGTCGGTGCGGCTCTTGTCATTGACGGAATAACAAATATCATTACTATGCGGACTGTTAAAAAGAAGGTCAGTGATGCCTTTGACTATAT
>JAFSIU010000010.1 GCA_017439615.1 Bacillota bacterium | reverse complement strand
AGAGTAAAAAAGCTCGTCTGGCAAAAGCAAATAGTGTTCCTTTGACTGATGAAGATGAATTTTGAATAATGTGATCGAACAAAGTCCGCCTTCCGCGGACTTTTTGCTTTTTTGTTAAAACTTTTACGAAACAGTGTTGAAATATTTGTATTTCTGTCTTAAGCTTATATATAAAGAGGGAACTTTTTGGCTGTTCGGGTCGACTATTAATTATGAAAAGAAAGGGAGGTCTGTAAAATGAGCAGGAAAGCTATTTTAATTTGCTTAATATTGGTAAGCTGTTTGCTTTGCTCATGTGCTGATTCGCAGACCGCTTCTTTGTCCATAACCTCTGAGCACACATCTGAGGCTGCGGAGTTAAATACCTCGATTGTTTATGAAGATGATCTGCCCGATATGTCAGCAACGGATGATTCCTCTCTTGTGCGGCAGGAATTCACTGCCACTTACTCATGTGGGCAAAGTTCAGCAGCAGAAGCAGTTGAGGATAATCTTGCTGATAATTTTGCTGAAACCGTCGTCACTGCAGATTCAGCACCGCAATCTGTGCATCAGGAAACAGTCTTTGCGGCTGAAAAGACATTGACTTCGGCCGAATCAATGCCACTCTCAGCTGCGGAAACAGATTTTGAATCCATTGTGCAGTCTGAACAAGCAGAAAAAGCAGAATATGATTTCAGTATGCCTGTGCCGCAGGGTGAAATGCAGGACAAAAACTATTTTGATGATGCGGTCTTCATTGGTAATTCGCGTATGGTTGGCTTTGGCGCTTACAGTGAATTGGATAATATTACTGTTTATGCACACTCAGGTCTGAATGTCCGTTCAATATATGATGATGCTTGCATCGAAACAGAATCCGGCAAGATAACAATTCTCGAAGCATTAAAACAGACTCCCGACTGCAAGAAAATCTATCTCAAAATGGGTACCAATGAGCTTGGCTGGCCATATTACAATGTATTTATCAAGGAATATGTGAAGCTGATCGAGGAAATGAAACTGATTTGCCCCGATGCACTTATTTATGTTCATTCGGTGCTGCCTGTGGCGAAGAAAAAATCCGAGATTGACCCATATGAGAATCAGCCGAATATAAATATTATGAATGAAATGCTGCAGGACATGTGCGAGGAAAACAAATATTTTTATCTCGATGTGCAAAGCGCCTATCTTGATGAGGAGGGATATTTGCTTTCTTCTGTAACTTTTGATGGCTCGCATATACGTTATCCGCACTATCCGCAATGGGTGGATTATCTGCTTTCACACACCTTTGAGGGCAGTAATACTGTTTTGCCCAATGAAAATGCAGCCGATGAGAGCGAATTAAATGGATCGGAAAGTGCTTATGAAGCAGTTCTCCATACTGATGAAGCACAAATGAAGGAAAATTTTGCTGATACGCATTCCATGGTTGATTGAACATAATTATATTGTTTGCAATAATAACAAATTATCTGCAAATTTCCTTGTTTTTGACAATGCTGTTTATGAGAGAATCCGTTCCATTCTCGCGCCTATCATT
>JAFSIU010000072.1 GCA_017439615.1 Bacillota bacterium | reverse complement strand
GAATCAAGGAGATGCCGTTTTCGTGCTTGACAAGTTTTTTGACCGTAGCACTTTCGTTTTCAACCAGAACCACGGCAATTTTTCCGCTTTCCACATCATTCTGACGACGCACGATGACAACATCCCCTGCCAGCATACGCGGCTCCATACTGTCGCCGCTGATCTGCAGACCGAAATATTGTCCGCCCTTGGCATCATCATTGTTCAATTCTTCATAGCCGAGTATTTCCTCAATGGCTTCAACAGGAACACCTGCTGTTACCTTACCCAAAACAGGAATGCGAAAAGTCTTTGCGGGTAATTCATCCTGCTCGCCATTACCTGCAGCTTCAAAAAGATAAGCTGCATCCACTTGCAGAGCAGCAGCAAGACTGCTCAGGGTTTTGGTATCCGGATTTACTCCGCCTGCTTCAATTCTTGAAATTGTTGCATTGGAGATGCCGCTGGTCTGAGCAAGCATTCTTTGGCTCAAACCACGTTGTCTACGCAGATAAGCAATATATTCACCAAGATTCATATACACACCGCCTCTTGTTTGCTATATATATAATAGCACATATGTTACACCTATGCAATATATTTTTGCATTTTTAAAGAAAAATGTTGACTTTATGTAACAAATATGCTATTATTCTGTTACGGCGGTGTAACACAGAGCATTTTGCTCAAGGCTGATGGCGCTGCCACCGCTATCGGCATAACCCTCATATCAAGCTTCAAAAAAAAAGAAAGGATGACAAAAATGGCTTTCAGATGCAAGCTGTGGGAAAGAGAATGCAATGGTTGTCAGAATTGCACGGAAGATGATGTTTATATTGATGCTGTTTGTTATGACTTAGCAGGTGAATTTTTGGACTTTAATTCTTTGGATGCCAGACGCTATAAGGAGGACAAAAATGAATAGAGAATATCTCGAGGATTATCGCGCACTTGTTCTGGAAATAGATTTGCTGGAAGAAGAAAGGCAGAAGCTTTCCACACAGCTGCTCACACCCAGAACATATAAGGATATGCCGCGTGTCAAGGGAGGCTATCAGGATCCTGTCGGCGAAATTGCAACCAAGCTTGCCGACCTGCGCACCCTGATAGACAAAAAACTGGATATTATGATCGATATGAAAAAGAAAACCGAAGAAAGTATGCAAAAGCTTTCGCCGGAATCGCGTAATATTATGCGCATGCGCTATATGCTTGGCTATTCATGGGAGCAGATGGCAAGGAAAATGAATTTTACTTATCAATGGATTTTAATTCTTCACAAAAGAGCGATGAAGGAATGGGAGATCAACAATGTGTGCTCGCAAGAAAAGCTCAAAGGTGCTTGAGGCTGAAACAAATGCCGAGGTCCGCAGGCTTTTAGCTTCAGCTGCACCGCAAGCAGCACAAACTTTGATTGACGCTCTCAGTGAAGACAGTCTCAAAAAAGAAACACGCATCGACTGTGCCAAAGAGATACTCAACCGAATCTATGGCAAAACACTTCAGATAAATGAAACCGATAATGAAATCAGAATAGTGATGTCAAAAGATGTGCAAAAATTGGCCGAATGATGCTCATTTTTTATCTTTGTCAATTAATTGCTTTTGTTCTTTCAGTTTTAATTACCAAAAAGGGTGGAAACTTTGTTCCCACCCTTTTTTGTTTGTTCAAGTATATTCTTCAGAATTTCTTTATCATATCAGCAGTGATATCAGAAAGCTTTGCCGCACCGCACATTTCCATTGCATCGGCAAGCTCAGCAGAGAGCTTATCGATATAGCAGGCAGCCCCCTCTGCTCCACCGCCATAAACTGCGGTAACAAAAGGACGGGCAATCAGCACAGCATCCGCACCAAGCGCAATAGCTCTGAAGATATCAGCACCGCTGCGTATGCCTCCGTCTACCAGAATTTTGATACGGCCTTTGCAGGCTGATGCAATTGCCGGCAGGACCTCTGCAGTAGCAGCACAACCATCAAGCACTCTGCCGCCATGATTGGAAACGATAATGGCATCTGCTCCTGCTTCAATAGCTTTTTCGGCACCCTTGACAGTCATTATTCCCTTCAGAATAAAAGGCACATCAATAGCTGCAGCTATTTCGCGCAGCTCCTGCACTGTTTTGCTGCCTGCTGGAGGCTGCATTCCCTTCAAAAACGGCAAGCCTGCAGCATCGATATCCATAGCAAAGGCAAAACATCCGGATGCCTTGATCAGCTGCATTTTTTCCTCAATTGTTTCTTGATTCCAAGGCTTGAG
This sequence comes from Bacillota bacterium, assembly GCA_017439615.1. GTDB lineage: Bacteria > Bacillota > Dehalobacteriia > UBA4068 > UBA4068 > RGIG3181. The sequence goes on along the minus strand of JAFSIU010000072.1, from coordinate 805 downwards.
CGTCGGAATGCCGCTGCCGTCTGCGGCTTTGATAGCAGATGTAGCAGCCAGCATAACATTGGCATCTATTCCATCTCCCGTGAAGGCAGCGATACCTTTTTGCGCACAGGCTGAAACGAGAATATCATTATATTCCGCATCGCTGTAATGCTCGCCATAATGCAGCTTCATTGCCCCGACAGGACCTGCAAACACAGGCAGAGCAAAGCTTCTGCCAAAAAGATCGATTTTTGTATCAGGAATGAAGCTCTCGTGTATCGTATCCATACATAAACGCCATTCCTGCCATTTTTCATAATTGCGGGCAGCAACATCACCCACACCTTTGGAGCCCGGCCCCGGCATAAGTCCGGCACAAGCCTTGCCATTGCATTCGCGACATGCACGGCAGTTCTTCAGATTGGCGGCTGCCTGTTTTAATATCTGCTGATAATCCACCATGGGACCTCCTTATTCATCAAAAAAACTGCTATCATTATAACTGTCTTTACAAGCCTTTGGCAACAGAAATATAGAAAAATGCCGCTCGCTGTGATATACTGAAAAAAAGAGATTTGTGAGGGATGCAAAATGCTATACAAAAAAATGGAAAAGCTTTTCAAAGATATACTTTATCGCCGAAGCGATGAAGATGGCAGCATATTCTATTTTTCGGCAGCTGATTTTGAAGGCCTTCAGCAGCAGGGTTTCCGCTTTCCATCCTCAGATGGGCATATGCTGCAGGGATATTTTTATTTCTATGAGAACTATATTCCTGACAGACTGATAATCTTTGAACATGGCATAGGCTCGGGACATCGCGGAT
>JAFSIU010000071.1 GCA_017439615.1 Bacillota bacterium | reverse complement strand
TCTATATCTTTTTTATAACCTTGCCAAACTAATACAGCATCTTCAGGATGGTTCATAGCATTTCGATACATTGCATCTGGAGCATATAGATTTAAGATTTCATCCTCCTGATATCCCTGTTTTTGTGCAAGCTTGCCGGCAAGCCAGATGCCTGCTGCCATACCAAGCACGATCATAATACCATACCAGCGAACAGTCAGTCCGCCGATGGAAAAAGCTATTGGTGAAACTGCTAACATAATCAAAACCTCACATTCTGATTCTATTTTACTATCTATACAACAAAATTACAAGCATAAAAGGAGTTCAAAAGTGTTTAAGGAAATCGAATTAAAGGACAAGGAAATATTCAAGCATTATTTGCAGGGAGGCAGTAATAAAACCGATATGGCAAATTTCACCTCACTCTTTTTATGGAAGGATTGGGGTGGACATACCACATGGGATATCATCAATGATGCCTTGGTCGTACGCAAAACATACAAGGATGAGCTTTTTCACTTTTGCCCGATAGCACCTGACAAGGAGACCGTGACAGACACCATCAAGCTGCTCATCCGCGATGCACTGCAGGAAAACAAGCCCCTGAAATTCACCGAGATCAATGAAGAACAAAAGAATTTCATTCTTGAGGCTTGCCCTACCTGCTTCAAACTGACAGAAAACAGAGATGCCGCAGACTATATATATAATGTCAGCGACCTCATCAATCTGCCCGGCAGAGCATATGGCAGCAAGCGCAATCATATCAACAAATTTATGCGTACTTATACTGATTATGAACTCAGAGAAATGACTGAAACAGAGCTCCCTCTCTGCAAGGAATATATTCAAAAATGGGCTGAGGAGCATTATAACCATGATGACCCGCATTTTCAGGGAGAATTCCGTGGCACACTGCAGGCATTGGAGCATTTTTCCGAATTGGATGTGAAGGGACTCTGCCTCTTTGTTGACGGCAAAATGGAAGGCTTCACCATCGGCGAGGAATTGAACCATGACACTGTGCTCATTCATATCGAAAAAGCCTCTGCGCATATTGACGGCGCATATACCCTGCTGAACCGCGAATTTCTGGCTCGCTGCTGGAGTGAATATCAATTTGTCAACCGCGAAGAAGATATGGGTATGCCGGGACTCCGCAAAGCCAAAGAAAGCTATCATCCTGTTAAACTGGAAATGACCTTTGGCCTGGAGCTGAAAAGAAAAGCAGAATAATCCGGCTTTTTTGTCGGTATAATATCAAAATCCTTTATTGCAAGAAGGTGATTTTATGCGGTTTACACAACCGACAGAAAATGACAAGGCTGATATAATGGAATTGTGGGCTAAGGATTTCGAATCATATGAGCCATATTTCAGCTGGTATTTCAATACTATTTACAGACCAGAGCGCACCTATGTGCTCAAGGACAATGAGGAAATTGCCGCAGCAGCACAGCTTGCACCATATAAAATGTCTATGCGCGGCACAGAAATGGATATCAATTTCACAGTTGGCGTCATCACTCAGCCGGAGCTCAGAGGGCAAGGACTTGGCGCATGGCTTATGACAGAATTGGGCAAGGTAGAAAAAGATGCAGGCCTCCCCTTCTCTGTTCTTGTTGCTGTCTGCCCTGAGTTCTATGCCAAGCTGGGATATTGCCATTGCTATGAGGAGCAGAAGCTCAACATCAAAATCGGAGAGCTGCCCAAAATCACAGGTTTTGACGGCAAATGGCAGGAATTGAATATCGAAGAAGCCATTTCACCTGTTTTGCAGGTTTACAGCCAAATGACCACACAGCTCAACGGATATATCCTCCGTACCGAGAATAATATGCGCAATTTTCTCACTGAGCTCACAGGCGACCGGGGCATTATATTAATATACAAAGAACAGAATATACCCAAAGCATATATGCTCTGCCTGCCCCAGGAAGGTCAATTCACAGTCAGAGAAATGGGCTTTTCGGAGCTTAAATATCAATATGCCTGCTATCAATATATGCAGCAAAATCTTGCCGCCGAAGACGATTTCCTTTGGAGCGCACCCGCATTCGCAAAAGATTTCCTCGCTCTGCCGGAAGAATGCAAAATAAACGCAAAGGCGGGAGCCATGATGCGCTGCCGAAATGTAAAAAAAGCCTTGGAAATGCTGAACCCAAAAACAAATTGCAGTTTCAGCCTGTGCATCACTGATAAATGGGATGAGGATAATAATATCAATATCCGTTTTTCATTCACGGATGGCAAAATCAGCATTGAGAATACTGATGAGCCTGCCGAAACAGCAATGGATATTATCAGCTTCACGCAGCTATATTGCGGGTTTCTTTCTGCTCCCGAGCTGCAGAATCAAGGCAGACTCACTGCCACGGAAGATGCCTTGCAGCAATTGGAGCTTTGCTTCCCAAAACAACAAAACTGGCTGAGCGAACAAACCTGATATCTGTTTGTCTTAAGCAATACAAAAAAGCCTGCCCTTGTTATACAAGGGCAGGCTTTTGGCATAAAACACAGGGCTAATTGATAATCATATCAAAATATTGCACCAGATATTTATCGAAAATAACAATAGCTGCATAGAAACCGAGCAGGAAGCAAACCGAGCTCAGATTGCCGCTTGCCGCCATAACATGCTGTCGCATCGGGCAGCCATTGGCAATGGTGGAGAAAATGCCGATAACAAAAGCTGCGATAAGATACATAATGACTTCGTTCGGAATTTTCAATGAACCGATAGTAACACCGGGGATCTCGGTATCCACACCGATGATAAGGTCAGGTGCGAAAATCAAATCGCAATAATCGGCATGGCGGACCAGATCATGCTCATCACCAACGCTCCATGCATCGACATTGGCAACTTTCTGCGGGGGACGGTCAAACCAAGGATAATTGGCAAGATAATAGTCCGCAGAGAAAAAGACAAAAAACACGATTACTGCAGTGATAAGAAAAGCAAAAAAGCCTTTTAAGAGATATGTATCACGAATCAGAAAGAAATCACGCCAACCGCCAATGAAGCACATTCTGGAACGCTGTGCAAACATACCGATGAGCATACCGGCGCAAAGGCTTATGAGACTGATTTTGGTAAAAGTCAGTGAAGTAAACAAGCTGCCGCCCATATTTTCTCCTCCTTCAGGAATTACATTTATAATACCACAAGATGCAAGAACTCTCAAGTAGCCGAAACGTGCAATTGACTAATTAATAAAGCCATGCATCAAGATAATTGACAAGATAAGAATCAAACACTAATATCGCGAGTACTACGCCAACAATATAGCAACATGAACTGAGATTGCCGCTTGCAGCCATAACATATTGCCGTAAAGGACATCCATTAGCGAATACTGAAAAAAGGCCAATAACAAATGCAGCTGCCAGATACAACAAATTCTCGGCAGAAATTTTAAATGAACCAACAATAACACCTATAATATCAGAATCCGCAGGTGTGA
>JAFSIU010000070.1 GCA_017439615.1 Bacillota bacterium | reverse complement strand
GGTAAATCCGTCCGTAACCACAGAGAAGGTCAGGATCCCTATGTTAACGAAATTTCCGGTGTTGCTTCCTTCACCAAATATTGGGTACGTCACCGCTCCTGCTATGGTTGCCCCTGGCGCTGCATGAAGTTCGGTGTTGTTCATGAAGGTCCCTATGCAAACAGAATCGCTGAAGGTCCCGAATATGAATCCGCAATGATTTCCTCCAACTGGCTGCTCACCAATATGAATGATTTCGGCGGCGCAATGGAATTCGTTGATGCTTCCGGTTTTGACACCATGGCTGCCGGCGGTATCGTTGGTTTCTGCCTGGAAGCATATGAAAACAAAGTCATCACCAAGGAAATGCTCGGTGGCATCGAAATGGTTTGGGGCGACTACGCAGCAATCGAAAAATTCCTCACCAATGTTATGTACAACAAAGATCTCGAAATCTATGAATGGTTCCGTCGTGGCACCGGCTACACCGCTGCTAAGCTTGATGAAAAATACGGCACCAACACCAAATGGTATGCAATGCAGTGCAAAAACCAAGATTTCGCAGCTTGGAACGTTTCCGGCACCAAGAGCATGGGTATGGCTTATGCTACCATTCTCCGCGGCGCTTGCCACGTTAACGGTGCAAACCAGAAGGCTCAGAGCACCAATGTTCTCCGCGACATGGGTACTTTCTGCAACTTCTCCGGCGGTGCTTACGGTTCCGCAGGTCAGGCTGACATCATCAACTTCATCATGGGTACCGACCTCACTTCCGATCAGTATATCTTCATCGGTGAAAAAGCTCATACTCTCGAAAAATGCTTCAATGCATTGAATGGCTTCACCAGAGAAGACGATATGCTTCCCGGTCGTATCTATGAAGGTACTCCCGAATGGGGTCCCAAGAAGGGTCAGATCGCTTACACTCTCGAAGACTTCAACAAAGCTCTTGATGATTACTATGAAAGCGCCGGCTGGGACAAGGCTACTTCCTTCCCCACCGATGGCAAGCTTCAGGAATTGGGCTTGAACGATGTTATCCCCTATATGAAGAAGATCAGATAATTTCTTCTGAAATTGATTGCAAAGACTATCCGACGCTCTTTAACAGAGCGTCGGATATAATTGCCTAAAAAGGCAGGTGTATGAATATGAAAAAAATACATATTTCAGCAACCGTGTTCGGTATTCTGGCAGCCTTCATTGCAGTAGGTATGCAGGTCTTCGGCTCTTTTTCTCCGCCTCAGGCCTATGGCGTCTGCGTTGTTTGTCATGCCAAAGATCTGGTGAATGCTCTTTTAAGCCAATTCCCTTGGTTCGGCTCTCCTGTTTCCACAGTTGCGCTCAAGGGAACTATTATGACTGTTGTCGGCATTTTCCTGGGCGGTTTGACCATGTCTATTTATAACCGCGAGTTAAAGCTGAGATTTGTTGAAAATAAAATTTTGGCATTTGTCTGCGGCTTTGTTGTTATGTGCGCGGGTCTTGCTCTTTCCGGCTGCCCGATGCGTACTCTGCTGCGTACAGCCTATGGCGATATCAGCTCCATGGCTTCTGTTATATCGCTTATTCTGGGCATCTTTCTTGCCACTCTTATTCTTAAAAGGAGGGCAAGAAGACAATGACATTCACACATATCAGCTTCATAAGCCTTGTTGCAGGCTTTTTAATCGGTGCAATGGCGCAATCCAGCCGTATGTGCTTCATTGGCGGCTGGCGTGATTTCTTCATCATTCGTGATACTTATTTGCTGAAGGGCTTTATCTCCTTCCTTATCACAGCAGCTATTCTTTTCTTTGTTGCTGACCAGGCAGGCTTTTATCTCAAAGATTATCCCTGGTTTGACAGAGATATGACAGCCAATGCTGTTGATATGGTCTGGCAGATGCCAACTGAGGGCAATGAGTTCTATCGTGATATGGAATATTGCGAGCTGATGATGATGCCGCCTGTTACCATCGGTGTTGAGATCAAGGTTCCCAGCTATACCATTGGTGGCTTCTCTGTTTCTCATGAATTCGTGCTCTATGTTGTAGCAGCCTTTATCATCGGCTTTTTCTCCACTCTTGCCAATGGCTGCCCCTTGCGTCAGCATGTTCTGGCATCCAGCGGTGATGGTAGTG
>JAFSIU010000069.1 GCA_017439615.1 Bacillota bacterium | reverse complement strand
TTCCTCCCGGAAAAATCTCAAGCCTTTCAGTATTTTCGGTCTCGCCTTTTTGCAGACGGGCTTTGAATTCTGCGGTCTTTGCCTGCAGAGCTTCATCGGAGAGTGCCGAGATCTGCGGTTCAAAGGCATTGATCTTCTCTACCACGGCATTATATTTTTTTATATCACGGGCATTGTCATCAAACAAATTCTGTAAAAATTTAAGCAATTTCAAGCCTCCTTAAAAAGATAACAATCACAAGCTTTTTTCTGAACTATAAGTATACCACAATTTAATAAGAAAGACTATATATTTTCTCCGCAAAATATTGCTTTGATATAAAATTTCTGTTATATTTGTTTAAGTTTGAAAAATTTTGCCATTTGCGGCAAATGAAGGGGTTTTATGCAATGAAAAAGAAAGTCTTTTACAGCGAGCTGGCTTATCTGATCGGCATTTTTGCACTTGCACTCGGCACTTCCTTTATGGTCAAGGCCGATTTCGGCGTTTCGATGATAGTTGCCCCTGCATATCTTCTGCATCTGAAAATATCAGAATTTCTGCCCTTTTTCAGCTTCGGCATGGCGGAATATGTTCTGCAGGGCTTTTTGATATTACTGCTGATGCTGGTCTTGCGCCGCTTCCGCCTCTCATATCTTTTTTCCTTCATAACCGCCGTTTTCTATGGCATTATGCTCGATTTCTTCACCATATTTGTGGATAAGCTGCCCTATGAAAGCCTGTTTGTCGGCATCGGTTATTATGCTTTTGGTCTTCTGATCGCAGTTTTCGGCGTAGCCTGCGTTTTTCATACATATATACCGCCCGAAGCCTATGAGCTTTTTGTCAAGGAGATATCCACACAGTTTAAGCTGCCACTGACAAAGGTAAAAATCGTTTATGACTATTCCAGCTGTATAGTCGGCATTCTGCTGAGCTTCTGCTTTTTCGGCTTTGGGCATTTCGAAGGTATCAAAGCGGGCACCATAATCTGCGCTCTCATCAATGCCTTTTTGATCGCGGGTATCAGCAGGATTTTGGAAAAGCATTTTGTTTTTCGTGATGCATTTGACTGGCGCAAATATTTTGACGACAAAAAAGAGCAAAATGTTTCGGCATAGCAGCTGAACATTACAGAAAAGCCGTTTTGTCTTTGTCATTGCCGTACAAAGCTCTCATAAAGAGCTGATCACAGGGAAAGCGGCACAAAAGCAACAGAATAACAAAACAGGTCTCCCCTTCAAAAAGGGGAGACCTGTTGTTTTTCGCTTATTTTTCGGGTTCGAGGAGACCATAGCCACCGTCTTTGCGCTTATAGACGACATTGATATCGCCTGTTGTCTCATTGGTGAAGGCAAAAAAGCTGTGTGCAGCAAGATCCATATGGAGAATTGCCTCTTCAACGGGCATTGGTTTGGCAGAGAATTTTTTGCTGCGGATGATTCTGTCTTCGTCCTCAGCAGCGGGAGCAGCCTCGCTGACGGGTGCGGCAGTACGTACCGTGCCTCTGCCCTTTTTCTCCCATTTGGCCTTGTAGCGGTCAATTTGTCTTTCCAGTTTTTCTGCGGCCTGATCGATGGAGCTGAACATATCTCCGCTCTCCTGCTCGGCGCGGAGCAATGTGCCTGCAAGCGGAATGGTGATTTCTGCTCTTTGCTTGTCCTTGTGCGTTTTCAGCACAACGATTGCTTCATCGAAATCTATCATCTTCTCCAGCTTGATAAATTTCTTTTCCGCATATTCCTGCAAAGCGGGTGTAACCTTGGTATCTCTTCCTTTAAGCGTGATCTTCATACAAAACACTCCTTCCCAAGATTGCATCAGATGCTTTTGCATCCGTATTAATATATTTGCCACGAAGCATATAAAATCCTGCTTTTGTCGTAAAATTTTCTCCGCACATATTTTCCCCGCTCCTTCATATGCTGAAATAAAAGGAGTGAGTGATACGGAAGCATTTTTGGAACCTTTGTTTGAATTCAGTTTTCCTCAGCTTTTGCTGATGATTTTGCAGATCGCGGTCATTGATCTTGTTCTGTCGGGAGATACTGCCGCGGTAATTGGTATGGCTATTTGCCGTCTGCCCGAAAAGCAACGCAGGCAGGCGGCCTTTTGGGGTGCATTTTTGGCAGTTTGTCTGCGCGTGATCTTCACTTTGGCGGCATCAATGCTGCTGGAAATTCCCTTCATTTCAGCAGCGGGAGGCGTGGTGCTGCTCGGCATAACCTACAAGCTGCTTTTTCCTCAGCATGAAAACGAAAGTCTTGCCACTATCAGCGCCAAAAGCAAGCTTTGGCAGGCTGTTATGGTGATAATCGCCGCCGATGCCTCAATGGCACTTGACAATGTGCTTGGTGTGGCGGGAGCTGCGGAGGGCATGCCGATTCTGATATGCTTCGGGCTGCTGCTTTCGGTACCGATATTGATATGGGGCTCGACCGCGGTCGGCAATCTGATGGCAAGATTTCCCATCGTGCTGTGGCTTGGCGGAGCAATTCTCGTACATACCGCACTGAATATGATATTCCATGACCATGGGCTCGGATTTGCTGCCTTTACAGAAAAAGGCGAGCTGATCTCGCTCGGTGCTGCGGCAACAGTGATACTGACAGGGATAATAAAAATATATTCGAACAAAAACTAGCGTCTGCATAAGATCGTTGCCCGCAAAACAGATATTTAAGGCAAACCTCGCATCAAATATTTGATGCGGGGTTTATTTGTTTAGAATAATGGTTTTGCTTCTAAGTTATTTTTTATAAAGGCATAAGGTTTGTATTTGTTTTTGCAGGGGGCCAGGGGGGATTGCGAATCTCCCCTGGCCCCCTTGCAACCCCCAATCCCCTTCAAACGCTTTTTGTCCGAGGCTGTTTTGGAAGAGTTCTGCTGGTCATCTATATCAAATCAGTCAGTTTATACATTCGCAAAATCGGCTTTGCCGATTTTAAAACGGCACAACCCTTCTGGGTTGTGCCGTTTGTAACTGTCTTATGAAGCCATTGTTTATGCGGGAACTTTTCTTAAAACAGGCTTGATATTCCCATGGTATAACAGATATATTCCCGCCCAATGAACCGCAAACGAAAAAAGAAGGGTTTTGAGGGCTTTTGTTGAAATATTTCAATGATAATTTATCGGAGGATATGCCATGACGGAAGAAAAAAATATCTTTGATGACATAAAAGATGATGCAAACAACCAAGCCTCAACTCCTGATGAAACAGTAAAAACCGCTGTCATCGGAGACGAAGATGAGCCATCGCGTCCGCTTTCATATTACCGCGAGCTGAAAAAGACACAGCCCGAACAGAAAGAAGCTGCACCCGCCATCATAACGGAAGATGATGAGGAAGAGATATCCCGTCCGCTTTCCTGGTATAAGGAGCAAAGATCCGCCGCAGAAAAGGCGGCACAACAGGCTGCTGCACCCGAAAATGAAGAAACCAAACCTGTCATAAGTGATGATGACGAGGAGCCTTCCCGCCCGCTGTCATATTACAAAGAACAAAAGGCAGCTGCCGAAAAAGCAGCTCTGCAGCAAAAAGCTGCAGAAGCTTCTCTGCCTGCTTCCACTGCTCAGGAGCAAATTGCAAAAAACACACAAAGCACCGCAGAAATCAAAGCTGCTCACTCCAAAAAACAGCCGCTTTTCCCCGTGAAGGGCAAGCCTCTGGGAGTGCAGAGCATTGCCGAAGGGGCAGTGCTTGCTGCATTGGGAGTGATAATCGGCTTTGTCAGCTGGAACATTCCTTTTCTTTCTCTGGTGGCACAGCTTGTTTTTCCGCTGCCGATGGCAGTTTATACCATGCGGCGTGGTTTGGCAGCAGGTCTTTCGGGAACACTTGTTACGGGAATTTTGCTGGCACTCATCATCAATCCCGTTTCCGCTCTGCTGCTCATCATACAATCCTGCATAGTCGGTATTTTCTTCGGATATTGCCGCAAACTTGACAAAAAGCCTCTTTTCACTCTGGCAGGAGGCACGGTCATCGCATCCCTCGGCTATGCCGCTGCCATCATTCTTTCGGTTTTCATCAGCGGCATCGGCTGGGAATATATCTGGCAGATTGTTGATGAGATGATGCTGGCCTATGAAGAAGTGCTGAAGGGCATGGGCTTTTATGAAAGTCTTTCTGCGCAGGGCATTGACCCCAATCTTTATATGCAGCAGCTCACCAATACCATGAACACTCTGCTGCCGGGTGCGCTGATCATTTCCACCATGCTTGCGACCTGCGCATCATATTGGCTTTTCGGCAAAATCGTCGTCGCTTTGGGCTATGAACACAAGCCTCTGCCACCCTTTGCCGAATGGCGGCTTTCCTGGCATTTTGTCTGGGGTATCATAATCGGCGGATTTTTGATGTTTTTTGGCTATACAAAAGAGAGCCAGATATTGTATAATATAGGGACAAACATTTTGTATGTATTTGCACCGCTGCTGCTGACAACGGCTGCTGCCGTCATCAGCGGGATCAAACGCGCTAAGGGCTGGTCGGGAATGATGACTGTCATGATATGGTTCTTCATTCTGGCAATGATGCCCATAAGCCTTTATGCACTGATACTAATCGGTGTTTTCGATCCCCTGATCGATTTCAGAGCAAAATTCGCACGCAGCAAAGAATAAGGAGAGTTGATAAAAATGAAAGTTATTTTGTTACAGGATGTTCGCGCCTTGGGTAAAAAAGGCGATGTCAAAGAGGTTTCCGATGGCTATGCCAGAAATTCACTCATTCCCAAGAAGCTGGTCATTGAAGCCACAGCCGCAAATCTGAATATTATGAAAACTCAGGCTGACAAAAAGGCCGAGCGTGAGGCTCAGGAGCTTGCAGACGCAAAGGTTCTTGCCGAAAGACTCAAGACAGCCATTGTCAAGCTGCCCTGCAAATGCGGTGATAAGGGCAGACTTTTCGGCTCCATCACCAATGCCGACATTGCCGAAGCATTGAAGGCTGCAGGCTATGTTGTTGACAAGCGCAAAATCGAGATACCCACTCCTATCAAAACTACCGGCACTTATGAAGTAGTCGGCAAGCTGCATGCCAAGGTTCAGGTCAAATTTATGATCAATGTAGTTGCCGCCGAATAATCAGAAAGCCTGCCGCAGCAGACAAAAAATTTTGAAGGAAGAGCAAAATGGAAGGAAGAATACCACCCTATTCCCAGGAAGCCGAGCAAGCACTTCTGGGTGCGGGACTTTTGGATAAGGAAGCTGTGGAAACAGCGCTTGAGCATATCCGACCCGAAGATTTTTATCGTGAGGAGCATCGGATCATTTTCGCTTGCCAAAGAGCGCTCGTCCTGCGTGGCGAGCCCTGCGATCTGGTAACAGTCTCTGCTGAGCTGAACAAAAACGGTCAGATGGAGCGTGCAGGCGGAATTGCCTATCTCGCTTCCCTTGCCAATATCGTGCCCGCTACCTCCTCAGCTGCATATTATGCCAAGATAATCGCCGAAAAATCACTCATTCGTGCACTCATCAAGGCTGGCGCCAAGATAAGCGAGGAAGGTCTCAACGGTACTGTTTCGGGAGATGAACTGATCGAAATTGCCGAAAAGGCTATTATGGAAGTCACCGAAGGCCGTACCAAAGAGGGACTTTATGATATCAAAGAGCTGATAGACGATGTGCTGGAGCAGATCGAGCATATCAAAAGCATCAGCGGCACCACAGGCGTGCCCACCTTCCGCGATCTTGACAAATATTATCTCTCAGGTCTGCAAAAGGGCGATCTTATCATTCTTGCCGCCCGTCCCGCCATGGGCAAAACCTCAATGGCTATCAATATCGCACAGGAGGCTGCCATTCGTCATGGCAAAACAGTTGCCGTTTTCAGTCTGGAAATGCCCAAGGAGCAGCTCGTTCAGAGAATGCTCTGCACTCAGGCACGTGTTGATCAGGGACGCATCCGCAAGGGCGATGCTGATGAAGAATATATGAACAAGCTGGCAGAGGCGATGATTCCCTTTTCCACCGCCGAGCTTTATATCGATGATACAGCAACCATCACCGTCAATGAGATCAGAGCCAAATGCCGCAAACTGAAAATGGAAAAGAAAAAGCTCGATCTTGTCGTCATCGACTATTTGCAGCTTATCACTGGCAGCTCCCGCCGCAGCGAAAACAGACAGCAGGAAATCTCCGAGATCTCCCGTTCGCTCAAAGCCTTGGCAAAGGAACTTGATGTTCCCGTACTGGCACTTTCTCAGCTTTCCCGTGCTTCCGAGAAGAATGATGAAGAGCCGAATCTCAGCCATCTGCGCGAATCGGGTGCTATTGAACAGGATGCGGATATTGTCATCTTCCTGCATCGCAAAAAGGACAGCACCGAGGAAGCAGGCATTATCAATGTCATCATCGCCAAGCACCGCAACGGTGCTGTTGGCAAGGTGAAAATGGTTTTCATTCCGCAATATACCAAATTCGAGGATATGGTCAGCGAATTTGTTACCCCGCCCGGCGAATAAGGTTGTCCGAATAAAAGACGAAAGCCCAAAACAATAATCCCTTTTTCGCTCCCTCCGGCATTTGCCACCTCTCTTGTGAGGGAGGCATCGGAAGAAGCTTAAAAAGAAACATCTCATATAAAAATTTTTAGAGATAAACTTCAGGAAAGGAGGTTTTGACCTTGGATTATATAGCATTATACAGAAAATTCCGTCCGCAGAGCTTTGAAGAAATGGTCGGACAGAATGCTGTTGCAGGAACGCTTGCAAAGGCTGTGGCATCGGGGAATATCGTGCATGCATATCTTTTCTGCGGACCGCGCGGAACAGGCAAAACCTCTGCTGCAAAGATTCTTGCCAAGGCTGTGAACTGTGAAAAATCACATAATGGCTCACCCTGCGGTGAATGCCATGCCTGCCGCCGTATTGCATCGGGCGAGAGTCTTGATATTATGGAGATCGATGCAGCCTCCAACCGCGGTATTGATGAGATACGCGATCTGCGTGAGCGTGTCAAATATGCCGCTGCCACCGAAAAATACAAGGTTTATATCATTGACGAAGTGCATATGCTGACCACAGAGGCATTCAATGCCCTGCTCAAAACTTTGGAGGAGCCGCCGAAGGGAGTTATTTTTGTGCTGGCGACTACCGAGCCGCACAAAATCCCGCTCACCGTCATCTCCCGCTGTCAGCGCTTCGATTTCAACCGAATCTCCACCGAGGATATACTCGCACGCCTGCATTTCGTTGCCGAGAACGAGCAGATGGATATCGAAGAAAAGGCTCTGCAGCTCATCGCGCGCAAGGCGCAGGGCGGTCTGCGCGATGCCTTGGGTCTTTTGGATCAGTGCCGCGGCTTTGCCGAGGGCAGAATTACAGTCAAAACCGTTGCCGAGGTGCTTGGCGCTGTGGACAGCGATTTCATTGCTGAGCTTGCTGAAAATATTCTGCAAGGCAATATCGGCAAGGTGTTGGATATGACTGCTGCAGTCAATGCCTCGGGCAAGGATATGCGCCTTTTCATTTCCGATCTGACAGACTGCTTCCGTGAGATCCTGCAAAAAAATATTACCGACAGGCAAAAAGGCGAGCGTCTGCTCAATATATTAAGTCTTTTGGCCGAAACCGAGAGCAAGCTGCGCTTTTTCCTGCAGCCGCAAACCTCGATGGAGATTTGCCTCATCAAATGCTGCGGCTGGAATGAACAGGCGGCAAGCTTCCCACCCATCACAAAAGCTGCTCCCGTAAAGGCGCAGGAAGCTAATACAGTACCGCCTGCGCAAAGCATTCCCGAAACGGATCCCAAGCAAATCACAAGGAAAGCAGAGCAGTCTGCTGCCCCTCCACCCAAAGAAGCTGCACCTCAATCTGTCAAGCAGACAGCCCCCTCAGCCGAAGCCATGAAAAAAGAGGTAAGGGTCGCGTCTACAGTAACTCTTTCCTTTGAAAGAGTGCAGCGCGAATGGCCGGAGCTGCTGGCAAAGGTCAAGGCAAAGAGCATCACGCTCAATGCATATATGCAGAATGCCAGACCTGCCGCACTGGAAGGCAATTTGCTGACATTGAGCTTCCCCGAAACTCATGCAGTGCATATGCACAATGTTGTGGAGAAGGTCAGTAATAAAAAGCTGCTGGAAAACGCTCTTGTGGAGCAATTCGGCAACAGTCTTAATATCACAGCACAGCTTTGCGATGCCGCAGAAGAAACGGACGCAGCCTTTGAGGCAGAGGAAAGCAGCTTGTTTGATTGATTTCGTTTCACATTTTTAATTTATATAAATATTCATTTTTAAGGAGGAAATCACAATGGGTTTCAATATGCAAAAGCTAATGAAGCAAGCACAGAAAATGCAGGAGGATATGGCTCGTCTGCAGGCAGAAATGGATGAAATGCAGATCGAAGGCAGCGCAGGCGGCGGTATGGTTCAGGCACTGGTCAATGGCAAAATGGAGCTGCTCTCCATCAAAATCGCTCCCGAAGCAGTCGATCCCGATGATATCGAGCTTTTGGAGGACTTGGTTGTTGCCGCTGTTGCAGATGCACAGAAAAACGCAGCTGAAACCACCGCAGCAGAAATGCAGAAGGTAACCGGCAATATGCCCAAGATGCCCGGTATGCCCGGACTTTTCTAATATGCAGCACTCTTATCCGCAATCCTTACAGAATCTCATCAACCGTTTGGCGAAGCTGCCCGGTGTGGGTCCGAAATCGGCGCAGCGTCTGGCCTTTTTCCTGCTCAAGACCAAGGAGGAAGATGCGCTTGCCTTGGCTGAGGCAATTGAAGCCGCAAGAGAGAATGTGCAGCCCTGCACCATTTGCGGCTATTTTTCCGATACCCCGATTTGCCGCATCTGCTCCGACTCTACGCGTGATGCCTCTCTGCTTTGTGTGGTCGAAGAAGCCCGCGACGTCGTCTCCTTGGAGAAAACACGCAGCTTCAATGGCTATTATCATGTTCTGGGTGGCGCTATTTCGCCCATGGAGGGCATCGGCCCCGAAAAGCTCAATGTGCCAAGTCTTCTGGAAAGGCTGAATAAAGGCGAGATCAAAGAAGTTGTCATGGCGACCAATCCCAATGTGGAGGGCGAGGCCACCTCGCTTTATCTGGCGCGCCTGATTCGTCCCTTAGGCATCAAGGTCACACGCATCGCACACGGCGTCCCCGTCGGCGGCGATCTGGAATATACCGATGAGGCGACACTTTCCTTCGCCTTCCTGGGAAGAAAAGAAATATAAATTCAAAGCCTGCAGCTGAAAGCTGCAGGCTTTTTTGTGCTTTTTAACAGGCAAAATATGATGTTGTGTCAATCAAGTAGCAGCATTTGCTGCTACC
>JAFSIU010000068.1 GCA_017439615.1 Bacillota bacterium | reverse complement strand
ATCTCGTTGATTATTTTGATGCTTTTATTAATTAGAAAAAGCAGGCTATATGCCTGCTTTTTTTTTAATGCGGAGCGCTTAGCATAATATATTGACGAAACAGCATTTAAATGGTAAAATAATTCATATCAAGTTAGTAGGAAATGAGGAGTATATGATGTTTAAGCATGATGCCGTAAAGGTCGCCGCACAAAAAATCAATGAGCTTTATCACAATGCGGATATAGCAATGTTTGTTGAAGGACTTAAGCTTCCCTCCAATAAAATTGTCGCAGATATTCTTGACGAATTGCAAAAAGTATTTTTCCCTGCCTATTTCAGCAAGCAGGATATAGGTTCAATCAATCCTGAAGGCTATGCTAAATCGCATCTCCAGCAGGTTTATGAAATGCTTTTCTCTCAGGTGCAGCTTGCGCTTGCTCTTGGTGCTTACACAGGTGTGAAGAACTGTGCTCCTTCGTGCAAGGCAGCAGAGCTCTGTGATGAGATAGTCGCTGAATTGCCGGAAATTTATCGCATTTTGATGACAGATGTTCAGGCAGGCTTCGATGGCGATCCTGCTGCCAAAAGCAAAGAGGAAATTGTATTTTCTTATCCCGGCTTCTATGCTATTTT
Source organism: Bacillota bacterium (assembly GCA_017439615.1). GTDB lineage: Bacteria > Bacillota > Dehalobacteriia > UBA4068 > UBA4068 > RGIG3181. The sequence goes on along the minus strand of JAFSIU010000068.1, from coordinate 10,585 downwards.
TGTCTATCGCATTGCGCATCTGCTTTATAAGCATAATATTCCTTATGTCGGTCGTATGATGACAGAGCTTGCACATAACAAAACAGGTATTGATATCCATCCCGGCGCTGAGATCGGTGAATATTTCTTCATTGACCATGGCACTGGTGTTGTCATTGGTGAAACAGCTGTCATCGGCAAGCATGTCAAACTTTATCAGGGTGTTACTCTTGGTGCTCTCTCTTTACGCAAAGGCCAGCTGCTTGCCGGCAGCAAGCGCCACCCCACCGTTGAGGATAATGTTACTATCTATTCCGGTGCAAGTGTTTTGGGCGGCAATACAGTGATAGGTGAGGGTGCTGTCATCGGCGGCAATGTTTTCCTTACCGAATCGGTTGGCAAGGGTGCCAAAGTCAGCGTCAAGGCGCAGGAGCTTATTATCAAGGGGGATGAAAGAATATGATTTATCAAAGTGTTGCTGAATTGGTTGGAAAAACTCCGCTTCTGCAGCTTTGCAATTTGGAAGGAGAGTATAATCTTCAAGCCAGACTGCTCGCCAAGCTTGAATCATTCAATCCTGCAGGCAGCGCCAAGGACAGAATAGCGCTAGAAATGATTGAAGATGCGGAAAAATCGGGTGTATTACAGTCTGATTCTGTCATAATTGAGCCAACCAGCGGTAATACAGGAATCGGTCTGTGTGCCATTGCTTCTGCTAAGGGATATCGCTGCATTATCGTTATGCCGGATTCAATGAGTGTGGAAAGACGCCTGCTGATGAAAGCCTATGGCGCAGAACTGATATTGACAGAGGGCGCCAAAGGTATGCAGGGCGCAGTCGAAATGGCAGAAGAATTGAAAGCTCAAATACCCAATAGTATTATTGCAGGACAATTCACAAACCCCGCTAACCCCTCCGCACATTATAAAACGACCGGCCCTGAAATCTGGGAAGATACGCAAGGAAGAATTGATATCTTTGTTGCCGGTGTGGGAACCGGTGGCACCATCAGCGGCACAGGAAAATATCTTAAAGAAAAGAATCCCGATATCAAAGTCATCGCTGTTGAGCCTGAAGCCTCGCCGCTTTTGAGCAAGGGGATGGCAGGCCCTCATACCATTCAGGGCATTGGTGCCAACTTTGTCCCAGAAACTTTGGATAAGACTGTAATAGATGAAATTGTAACTGTCAGCGGCGAAAATGCCTTTGCCACAGGAAGAAAAATAGCTGCCCGTGAGGGTGTTCTGGTTGGTATCTCTTCAGGTGCAGCACTTTATGCAGCTCTTCAGATCGCGCAGCGAGCAGAAAACATCGGCAAAACAATAGTCGTCCTTCTTCCTGATACAGGGGAGAGATATCTGACATCGGCAATGTTTGCAGAATAATAAAAAAAGAACCGTCCATATAAGACGGGGCATCATAAGACAGTTGCAAACGGCACAACCTCTTTGGGTTGTGCCGTTTAAAAATCGGCAAAAGCCGATTTTACGAATGTAGAAACTGACTAATTTGGCATAGATTAGCAGCAGAAAGATACCCGAACAGCCTCGGACAAAAAGCGTTTGAAGGTGGTTAGGGGGTTGCAAGGGGGCCTAAGGGGGGAGATTCGCAATCCCCCCTGGCCCCCTGCAAAAACATATACAAAACTGACTCTTTTATGAAAATAATTGTAGAAGCAAAACCAATACTCTAAACAAATAAACCCCACATCAAATTATTAATGTGGGGTTTGCTTTATAATAACAACTGTTTTACGAGCACCGACCTTAAATGACGGTTCCTTTTTTATAGTATTTAGTTTATCAGCAGATTGAGCCATTCATGAACATAGAGATTATAGATAACGACCCCGACATAGAAGCCACCTAAATAAAGCATTGCCGAAGCATTGCCGCTTCCTGCCATAACATGTTGTCGTAAGGGGCAGCCGTTAGAAAGAGTGGAAAGCAATCCCAAAAGAAAAGCCGCTAGATACATAACAAGTGTTTCAAAAGGCAATACTGTTTCCCCGATAACAATGCCTTTAATGTTGCTGTCTGCCGATGCAACAGCATTATAATAAACCAAATCGCATTGATCAGGGAAATTATGTATATCTCCTTCAACTTCATACTGAACGGCGCTTTGCTGCTCAAACCATGGATAATTCTTCATATAATGACCTGTTGCATCAAAATAGAAGAACAATATGGCAGAGGTGATCAAAAAGGCAAAGAAGCCTTTCAGGAGATATGTATCACGAATGAGAAAGAAATCTCTCCAGCCGCCGATAAAGCACATACGGCTTCTTTGCCCGAAGAAACCTAAAACAATGCCAATAGCAGCAGTAACGAGGGCAATTTTCAAAGCAATTGTCATTGTTTTTGCGCCCTCCTTTTCAGAATGGCAGTGCCAAGACCAATGCCTGCCACCATAAAGGCAAGCATAACAAGTCCGCTGACATCACCATAGGAAACTCTGAGCATAAGACGCATCGGGCAGCCGGAAATGATAAGTCCGCAAATCATAACGCCCATACCGAGAAAGAAAGCGGCATATTTATTTTCTACGAAATGCAGACGGAATTCCTTGCTTATCACAGCTGCGATAAAAGCTCCTAAAGGAACAGTAATGCTCGTAAGCATAAGTCCCTTTTTGGCAACAGCGGCAATAGCTCCATCATACCAATCAAAATTATTCAAAAGTACATTGATAAAATCTTTTGCATGACACACCATACAAAGACCATATGCTTGCGGAGGCTGAATCGACCAAAAAACTTGTGCCATAACGCCGATTGCTCCGGCAATCACGCCGAAAACAAGCGCGCTTATTCTGATTTTTTTCATAATCTACCTGCCAGGTTTAAATTCGTGCAGGCAGAAGCATTGCTGCTTCTGCCTGTTTCAAATTAAGTAAGACTATTTTTCAGCTGCAACTTTTTTGATAACATCATTGACATAAGGAACGAGGTCGTCAAGACCCAATTCCTGCAGCTTGCCGGCGGTGGGATAAGAGGTTTCCGGATCCCAGCCTCTGCCTTCATAGTATGCATTGCGATTCTTTTCCCAATCTGCTTCATCGACAACAGCACCCGCTTTGGGACCCCATGTGAGAGCATCTTCAAAGGAACGTCTGGGCAGATCATCGTCTTCTCTGCGGAAGCCATTCAGCATATTGAAAACTTTCTCAATATTCCATGCTTTTTCGCCGATGGTTACCAAATCTTCTTCGGTGAGATTTCTGCCGGTGATGAAGTTGACCAGTCTTGCATAATGCTTCATGCCGAGAGGAGTGTTGCCGCCACGACTGCACATGACACCGGTGTTATTGGCATACATAGTGTTCTGCGCTGCAATACTTGTACCGACCATATGGCAAGCACCGCGATTGGAGAAGGAATAGGTGATGCAGCGGCCATAGTTAGGCTGACCTTGAACGCCGTGTGCTGCAAAGGAATGACCTTTGACATCAATTGCAAATTTGGAGGAATTTGTGCCTTTCTTTTCATCAATCTTTTGCATTGCATAAGTTGTGCCGTGACGGAACCATTCAAAGATTTCATTTTTGGTATCATAAATCATTGCATCCATAAATTTGATGATTTCATCGGCATTGCCCCATTCGAGTTTGATGCCGTTGATGTCATTTGAGGTAATAACACCGTTTTCATATGCTTCCAGTGCATAACCAACGGTGCCGCCGATACCAATGAGGTCATAGCCGCGGTCTTCGATATATTCCATAATGGCGGAGAATTCACCCAGATCTTCAATGAGCCAGTTTGCACCGTTCATTGCAGATTCGTATTCAGGGCCTTCTGCCATAGTCCCCTTATACTTGCCGGTCTTCTGAACGCCCCATTTCATGCAGCGCAACGGGCATGCATGGCAGGAACGGTGACGGACAAAGTAATTCATAATAACAGCTGCGGTACCGATTTTATCATCATGGGGGTTGGTGCCTTCACGGTGATTTCTTACGGATTCAATACCATTATCGGAGTTATTTGTAAGAGATGCGGAGGATCCGAATGCACGACGGTAGCCGATTGCAGCATGAGACCATTGAACATTATCAATGTCTGCTACCAATTCGGCAAGGCCTTCTGTAGTTTTGTAAGGAATGGGCTGATCACCATAGCAAACAATACCTTTGAGTTTCTTTGCGCCCATGACAGGAGCGCAGCCGCCGCGGCCTGCTGCACGTCCGCCTTCGCTGACGATTGCAGACATGGCACAGCCATTTTCGGCAGCAGGACCAATGGAGACCACAGTGGTCTGATAGCCATATTTTTCCTGCATTGCTTTTTCAAAAGCAATCTGGGTCATGCCCCAATATTCGCTTGCGTCAAGCAATTCAACTTTTCCGTTATTGATATAAAGATATTTTGGGGTTGTGGAAATGCCGGTGACATAAATGCCGTCAAAACCGGCCTGTCTGATTCTGGCACCGAATTTGCCGCCGGAGGTGCCATAACCGATAGTAGAGGATTTTTCACCAAAGAAAGGCTTCTTTGCCATAGTGATGCCGGATTTGCAATATGCAACATAACGGGAGGCAGCGCCGCCAAAAGGTGAGCCGCCGGTGATACCGGGCATAAACATTAAGGGGTTTTCAGGACCGTAAGGATCGATGCCGGGATTATCCTTCAATGCTTCCCAGAGCAATTTTGCTGCCAGCGGATGTCCGCCCAAGTATTCTTCGACATATTTCATGTGTCTGTCAGTGATTTCTACCTTACCGGTAGTCATATCTATTTCAATAAGCTTTTCCCAATAGCCGTTAGCCATAGTTCATAACCTCCTTTATTACTCTACTGCATAAAGCAGATTCCAGATTTGCTGACCGATAACTTCTGGTTTCTTTGCAAAGTTTCTGCCGTCAATGCTGGAGCCTTTGGAAACGATTTGCAGAACATTGTCGGGGCATACTGCAACGCACTGAGGAGTGCCGCCGCACATATCGCAGAAACCGAGAACCTTGTCTTCTTGACGGGAGAGACGCAGAACACCGGCGCGTTCTTCCTTGCAGGCATCAATGCAGAGTCCGCACAGAGTGCATTTTTCATGATCGATGATGATAGCACCGGATTTGGAATCAACAGTCAAAGCACCGACCTTTTCGGGGCAGGCCTTGACACAGGGGTTGTCACGGCACTTCATGCACAAAACAGGAATATCTACATAAGCACCTTTGAAGTTCATGGCATAAACCTGAATATTGGAGTTATATAAATCATCAATGCCATAGTGTTCCAGGGAGCAGGCAATCATACATTTCTGACAGCCTACGCAGCGGGTGTAATCAGGCAGAATATAGCTGGCACCAACGAGATAAGCAGGAACATCGCTGGGATATTGCGCAACAGTAGGTGCAGCAGGTTCAACTTTTGTTACTGTTTCGGTAACGGTTACGGTATTGGTAACAGTTTTGGTATCAGTAACGGTAACTGTTTTATTATCGGTAACAGTAACGGTTTTTGTAACAGTTTCAGGCTGGCATCCTGCTAAAGCCAATGCGCCGCCAATAGCCATTGCGCCTTTCAGGAAGGAACGACGGCTGAAGTTGGAATATTTCAAGTTATTAAGATTCTGAATGTCTTTCACTTTTATTTCTCCTCTCTTGATTTTGCAGCTAAAGAAGTTTATCGCATAACAAAATAACAATAAATCAAAAAAAATATTGAATCACAGGTAATTTATTGATATAATAATTCAAATACAGTATAGTAAAAATTAATACCATAACATATTTTTGATAACTTATTATATGAGCTGCTTATATATTCACATCTGAAGATGAATAAAATATAGCATAATGCACAACATTTTTTGAGAAGTGTTCTCTTCTGAGCCAATGTTTTCATCTTATCCATTGTGTTTATTTTTCATTACATCCCCCCTGTAAGCGAAGTTAATTGCATTTTAATATAAGCATAATTGATATAAAACTGACGATTTGTTAGTTTTGTAAAAACATTAACTGAGTTGGAAAATTGTCAAAATTTGAACTGTTTTCTGCGGTTGTTCAAAAATTAACAATATGATAAATTTATTAACTTTTAAGGAGTGTCAAATGAAATATTCAGATATGCCATTTAACAGAATTGTGAAAAGCTGCTATGATGCGATCATCAAGCTTGTGTTAAAGTATCCTGTTAATAGTATTACAATAGATATGATCTTGCAGGAAGCTATGGTTTCAAGACCAACTTTTTACAAGTATTTTGAAGATAAGTACTCCTTGATGAATTATGTCTTTTATCATGATTCCATAGATTTTTCCAAGCATTTTTATAAGAGCAGGGAACATTTTTTAGAAAATTCGGAAAAGATCTTCACTGTGTTGAAAGACAAGATTGCATATTATCAGAAACTTGCATTGACAACAGGACAAAACAGCTTCCCTGAGTATTATCAAAAATATTACAATGCCTATTGGGAAACATTTTTAGTTTTATATTATGGAGAAGAGTATTATAATGCTGTGCTGAAACATACTTTCTATATCCGCAATATGGGTATGATGGAAGGTTCTCTGCAATGGATGCGTTCAGGTGCTCCTGAACTGAGTCCAAAAGAAAAGGCGACCATTGCTTATAGCACATATCCTGATTTTTTACAGAAGGCTATCGAAGATCCTGATAAAGACTTTGAATATGTTTTTGATTTGTATTAAATCGTTTTGTTAGATTCACAGTCCGGCAAAAAATGAAAAGCTTGACAAAGCAATTTGAAAGGAATATAATAAGCTATCATTTGAAAGGAGAGGTAACAGGATGTATTTCAATTATTATCGATTTTATTATTGCAATACGGACTTTCTGTCTGCCTCTTGTTCTTGAACGCTGTTTTTGCTGTGCAAAGCTGCGTTTGTTTGATTAGGTATACATTAAGCCCGTTTTCTGCTGTTTTTTGGCTATGGAAACGGGCTTTTTATTTTCAGATTTTGCTATTGTTATTTTATGTAAAGGAAAGAAAAAATGAACAGATTAAAGGAATCACGAATCAAAATCAATGAAATCGACAGGAAGATGGCAGAGCTTTTTACTGCCCGTATGAATGTAGCTCAGGAAATTGCTGCAGCCAAGCAGGAAATGGGTTTGCCCATTCTGGATACAGCTCGCGAGGCAGAGGTGATTGAGGCGAACTGCCGTTTGATCGAGGATGAAGTGCTGCGCAGCTATTATGCTGATTTTCTTCAGCACAATATGTCCCTTTCACGCCGCTATCAGCATCGCCTTATGGAAGGAATGAGAGTCGCATACAGCGGTGTCCCCGGTGCATTTGCACATATTGCTGTGCGCCGCATTTTCCCCGATGCCTCTGCAGTTGCCTATAAGGATTTCAAAGCTGCTTATGATGCAGTTGAAAACGGTGAATGTGATTGCGTGGTGCTGCCTATCGAAAACAGTTATGCGGGTGAGGTTTCACAGGTCATGGATCTGGCATTTTTCGGTTCTCTCTCCGTGAATGGCATATATAATATGGAAATCGTGCAGAATCTTGTCGGTATCAAAGGCGCATCGGTCAAGGATATCAAGGAGGTTGTCAGCCATGCACAAGGTCTTGCACAATGTGAAGGCTATATACGCGACCATGCTTTTATAACTCATGAGGCTGCCAACACCGCACTTGCTGCCAAAAAGGTTGCAGAGGAGGGCAATCCCGCAATCGCCGCTATTGCTTCGGTCGAAACTGCAGAAATTTATGGTCTGGAGGTTTTGGACAAAAACATCAATGCAGGCAGCATCAATACTACCCGTTTTGCCGTATTCTCCCGCGTTGGTCAGAGAAATACCGCACAGGATGATTATTTCATTATGAATTTCACTGTCAAGAATGAAGCAGGAAGCCTTGTCCGTGCGCTTTCTGTCATCGGCGAGGCCGGCTTCAACCTTCGTGCCTTGAAGAGCCGTCCCACCAAGGATTTGATCTGGGAATATTATTTCTTTGCTGAGGGTGAAGGCAATATCAACAGCCCAGAGGGTGAAGAAATGCTCTTGAAGCTCAAAGAAAGCTGCAATAATATCAAGGTCGTAGGATCCTTTTCCAAGGAGAGAATAATCCGCTGAGGAGGCAAGAAAGATGATAATTCCCGTAGAGCTGGGAGAAAAAAGCTATAATATCTATCTTGAACGAGGTGTTTTGCATAAAGCAGGCAGCATTTTCAAGCTTGACCGCCGCGTGCTGATAGTCAGCGATGACGGTGTGCCTGAGCAATATATAAATGCCTTGGCATCTCAATGCGGTGAGGCTTATATCGAGATATTCCCCCACGGTGAGCAGAGCAAAAATCTGCAGACATATCAAACACTGCTTGCCAGAATGGTTCAGGAAGGCTTTTCGCGCAGTGATTGTGTAGTCGCAATTGGTGGCGGCGTAACAGGGGATATGGCAGGCTTTGCCGCAGCTTCTTATATGCGCGGAATCGATTTTTATAATATTCCGACAACTCTGCTTTCCCAGGTTGATTCCTCCATCGGCGGCAAGGTGGCAGTCGACTTTATGGGCTGCAAGAATATTATCGGCGCCTTTTATCAGCCCAAAGCAGTGCTTATCGACAGTGATGTTCTTGCCACTCTCGAGCCGCGACATATTGCAAATGGCTATGCAGAAATCATCAAAATTGCAGCGTCCTGTGATAAAGAACTGTTTGAGAAACTGGAGCAGAATGATGCCGATGCTGCAATAGATGAAATCATCGCAGGTGCCTTGAAGCTCAAGAAAAATGTTGTGGAGCAGGATGTTGCAGAAACAGGTTTGCGCAGAGTGCTGAATTTCGGACATACTCTCGGTCATGCTATTGAAAGTGCCACAGGCTTTGAAGAGCTTTATCATGGAGAATGTGTGGCATTGGGAATGCTTCTTGTAACAGAAGGTGATGTGCGAGACAGAATTGCCGCCTTGCTGCAGAAATATAAGCTTCCCACAGAGCATAGCTATGATAAGCAAGCCGTGCTTAATGCTTTGGGAATGGACAAGAAAAAAGACGGTTCTGATATAACTATTGTTAAAGTAGATGAGATTGGCAGCTTCCGTTTTGAGAAACTGGCAGTTGATGATTTGAAAAGAATTATGGAGGAGGTCCTGTGATGAAAAACACATTCGGCAATCAGCTGACAATAACACTTTTCGGCGAAAGCCACGGTTCTGCTATTGGTGCTGTGCTTGACGGACTTGCTCCGGGCATAACAGTTGATGAAGAAAGAATCCGCCATCAGCTTGCTCTTCGCCGCCCAGTTGGCAGTATTTCCACCCCCAGACAGGAAGCTGATGAATTCCAGATCTTAAGCGGTGTTTTTGAGGGCAAAACCACCGGTACACCGCTTTGCATTGTCATTCCGAACACTTCGCAGAAATCCTCGGATTACAAAGCAAGTTATGGCAAAGCCCGCCCCGGTCATGCGGATTATACAGGCTTTGTCAAATATAACGGTTTTGAGGACTATCGCGGCGGCGGTCATTTCAGCGGCCGTATCACAGCAGCACTCGTGGCGGCAGCGGCCATTATTCTGCCTGCACTGGAACAGAAAGGCATATATATCGGCACCCATCTGCAAAGCTGTGCAGGTGTTGCAGACAGAGCATTTGCTGATATAAATAAGGATATTGCCAAGCTGAACCAGAGTCTTTTCCCTGTTTTGCAGGAGGATGCCGCAGCTGCAATGCGTGCAGAGATAGAAAAAGCCGCCGCCGATGGCGACAGCGTTGGCGGCGTACTCGAAACTGCTGTCATTGGTTTGCCGGCAGGACTTGGTGAGCCTTGGTTTGACAGCATGGAAAGCCTGCTCGCTCATGGAATATTCGCAGTTCCCGCAGTTAAGGGTGTATCCTTTGGCAAAGGCTTTGCATTGTCCTCATTGCGTGGCAGCGAGGCAAACGGCAGCCTTCGCTATGAAGATGGCAAGGTTGTTGATGAAGCCAATACTAATGGCGGTATCCTGGGCGGCATCACAAACGGTATGCCTGTTTTGATAAATACAGCTATCAAGCCCACTCCTTCAATTTTCAAGCAGCAGCAAACGATTGATTTTATCAAGGAGGAAAATGCTGAATTGGAGCTGAAAGGCAGACATGACCCCTGTATTGCACATCGTGCCCGTGTTGTCATAGACAGTATTTGTGCATTGACCGTTGCCGATGTTTTGACAGGCAGATTCGGAACAGATTATTTAACAATGGCGAAATAAAGGAGAAAAAAGATGAAAATCCTGGTGATAAACGGACCTAATATCAATATGCTTGGGCTTCGAGAGCCTGAAATTTATGGCAGAGAGACCTATGAAGACCTGCTGAACAAAATCAAAAAATATTGCGAGGGCAAGGATATTGAGGTTTCTTTCTATCAATCCAATCATGAAGGCGATTTGGTGGATGCGATACAGAATGCCTATGGCAAAATGAATGGCATCATCATCAATCCCGCAGCCTATACTCATACAAGTATTGCGCTTCTTGATGCGGTCAAGGCAGTTGGTTTGCCTACGATTGAGGTGCATATCAGCGATGTTTCCAAACGCGAGGATTTCCGTCAGGTGAGCTTTATCCGCAAAGCCTGCGTAAAAACCATTGTCGGTAAAGGTACTGACGGCTATCTGGAGGCTATTGATTTCTTTACTAT
>JAFSIU010000067.1 GCA_017439615.1 Bacillota bacterium | reverse complement strand
GTTTGTAACTGTCTTATGATGCCCCGTCTTATGGGCAGCTTTTTTAGAGTATTTGCAGCTTCTCGCCGAAAATGTGCTGCAGATCTTTGAGAAGCAGACGATATTGAGGAAGCAGTTTTTCCTGCTCAATCTCCAATGCACAAGGTGCAAGACAAAGCAGGCTGGTGATAATCATATCCATAAATCCCGATACTCTGCCGCCCTCCAGGCTCATCATACCATATTCACATTTCCCCTGCAAAAGATAGTTTCCATTTGCTTTCAGTATCAGCTTGATGGATTCATAGCCGCTGCCTCTTCCCTTCATAAAATCACGCAGAAGCTCATAATATTCCTCATCCTCTTCAATATATAAAAGCTTCTGTAATTCAAGAGACATAAGTGCAGTAAGATATTGCTCAAAGCCATGCATACGGAAACGTTCAAAGCCTGCGGCATTGAAGCAAAGGCTCTGCAGCAGGCAGGCTTCTATTTCCTTCTGCATTCGTGCATAGCGTCCTCTGCCTGCATAAATACTGCCGTACAAATCCTCCTGCTGCAGCAGTTCCATAGTCTGTACAATAATCAACTGCTTCTTTTCATCGCTCAATTCGGGCAGTCTCTTTTTGAGCAAAGATTTTATTCTCAGCTCCATTCCCCTGCCGAGCATAAAATCAGCCAGCATCACCGAAAAAGCATAATAAGAATAGCCATTGGCAAAGCATATATCTCCCTGAACCTGTAAGTCATATTGCGCGGCAAATACTTCCGCGGAATAAACACTGCCGCCTGCAAAAATAAAATCCATATTGCACCTCACATCTTACTTCCGGATATTATATGCCGAAAGCTCTTTGATAATGCAGCGATAAAAAAGCATTACCGACATCGGTAATGCTTTTTTATCAACCTTTTGCAGGTTCTTTTTCTTCTGCTAAACTACTTTATCCTGCTCAAATTACATTTTCAAAAACTCATTGTTTTTCGCCAAAGTTTATCATAGCCGCAAAGCGTTCGCCATCGCTTATAGAGAATTTTATGACCAGAAGCTCAGTTACAGACAATGCACTGTTTTCCACATCAAAGACAAGGCTGCCGCTGCTTTCGATATTGGACTTCCGTATTGAAATCTTTTCGCCATCAGGAGAATCGAAGACAGAAAGATTCATACTTGAGGGAAGACTATAATCAACAGCAAAGCGTGTATAGCCATTATCCAGAGGCTGCATGGTCAGACTGTTGATATTGCCTGCACCTGCAGAAAGAGAATCCTTGGTGAAATAATCGACAGCCTGAGCGGCTCCTGCAGGCTTGCCTTCAGTAACAAGGCTTTTCGGCGCTTGGTTTGGAGCTTCCTGGCTTGGGGATTTGAGATTCAAAATGACAAAAAATCTGTCGTTGTCAGAAGTATAGAATTGGATAGTCATGTTTGCTGATGCAGCCAAGGCGCTGTTTTTTACATCAAAAACAAGGTTTGACCTTGCACCATTGGTTGTGGAAGGCATTCGGCCTGAGATATTATCAGCATTGGGCGCATCAAAAACAGCTATATACTTACCTGCGGGAAGGGTATAATCAACGGAAAACCGGGTATAGCCATTGTCAAGAGGCTGCATCATCAAACTGTGAAGGGTGCCTGTTCCTGCAGCAAGCTCATCCCGGACAGAAGCTTCCATTGCTTTTGCTTCACCGACGGGCTTGCCGTCAGTAAGATATATCTGTGCAGCTTCCATATCAGTACTGATCAAGAAACTCTTGTCGTCGGAAGAGTAAAAAGATACTGTGAGCAATTCGATCTCTGCCAAAGTCGCATTTTTGATGTCGAAAATGAGTTTATTCTTGGTTTGTGGTGTGGCGCGATCATCTCTTATTTCAATTTTGTCTGAATCAGGAGAATTAAAAACAATTGTTTTTAAGCCCGCAGGCATTGTATATTCCAGAACAAATCGGGTTCTGTCATTATCCAGCGGCTGCTTGGTATAGCTGTGAATTATGCCAATATCCTGAGTAAACTCATTGAGGACAGAATAATTTATCGCTTCTGCCGCACCGACAGGCTTGCCGTCGCTGACACCGGTAATTTCAACAGTCTGTTCTTCGTGTATATATATGTATTGACCATGGTATTGTCCCTCCGGACCATTGTTGAATACACATAAAATGGTTTTTACCTTTGCAAAATCCTTATTGCTCAGATCAAACTGCACAACACTTCTTTTATTGCTCGTTTTCCAATCTGTCCAAAAGCTGAAAATATTATGATTCGGATAATCGCAAAGATATATATCCATGCCTTCGGGCATTACATATTCGATACCTATACGGGTATATCCATTATCAAGCGGCTGTATAGAATAGCCATAGATATATCCCTCATCGGCAGCAGGCAAACGGTTATCAAAGGTGAAGCGGACAGTTTTTGCTTCGCCCTCGGGCTTACCGGATGTCAGATTGTGTCCCCTGCTTTCTACGTCAGTCAGCAGAACAGGAACAGCACCTGAATTCTGCAAAGTCTGCAATAAAGTGTCATCACTGCCCTTCAAGGGAATGTCAAGTGCGGAATTTGAAACTATGGTAACATCCCCACGCAGGAATTCTGTTGTTTCGGCATTGTATTCTCCGCTTGTGATACCGAGCTTGTCGGAGAGCTCCCATGCAGCATTCCATTTGAAATCAGCGCTGCTGTCATAGCCAAGAGCACGCAGAACAAATGTCAGATATTGTGTGGCGGTGACTGTGCTGCTGCCGCCGAATTCAGTAGCACTGATGCCATTTGTAAGCTTGTGAGTATAGGCATAACCGACATAAGGCTTTGCCCAATCGGCAACATCGGTGAAGGGAATTTCCCAAGTACCTGCCAGAGCCTCCGCTTCCTTGCCCAGGATACGGACAAGCATGGTTATTGCATGTTCTCTTGTCGGAACCTGCTCAAGAGCATAAATAGGCTTGCCATTGGCATCTGTACCCATACCATTGAATAAGCCGAGTGCATTAAGCCTGTCAGCAGAAGCAAGTGCATCGGCATCTGCTGCAAATGCTGCAGCGGACATAGACAGAATCAAGCATACCGCCATTAATAATACTGTTAACCGTTTCATAAGGATCACTCCGTTCTTTTAAGCTTTGGCTGAAAGGCTTTGCTGTGGCTCGCCGCCTTCTGCAAGAATAGTTTTTTGCTGGAAATATATGACCATACCGGGCTTGGCTCCGTTCGGCTTTTTGACCTGTGAAACTTCGGTATAATCAACAGGTGCCTTGCCGCCGCCCTTGGCCTTGCTGTGCAGAACTGCCAAGGCCGCTGCTTCTTCAATTGTTTGCATCGGTACCTCGCGGCCTTCTGTACGTATGATGACATGTGAACCGTGGATTTTCTGCGTATGCAGCCAGATATCATTTTTTGCCGCAATTTTGAGAGTTAATTGGTCATTTTGTTTGTTATTCCTGCCAACCAAAATGGTAAAGCCGTCGGAAGAAGTGAACTCCAAGGGCGGCAGGGCTTTGGGCTTTTGCTTGGCTTTGCGCTGTTCCTTGAGATAGCCGCTTTCGCGCAGCTCGTCCTTGATAGCTTCAAGCTCATCGGGATTTGCGGCATCCTCTGCCGCTGCCTCAACTGAAAGCAGATACTCATATTCCGCTTCTGTGGTTTCGACATGCTTGATTATCTCGCGGGATGCATTTTTCATTTTGTTATAGAGCTTATAAAAACGGCTGAGATTCTCCTGTGGAGAAAGCTCGGGCTGCAATTCTATCTCACGCAGTTCTCCTTCGTGATAAAAATCGGGCAGAGAGATTTTCGTCATACCCTTTTGCACCTGCCAGAGATTTGCCGCCAGCAGATCGCCCTTTTCCTTCCACTCTTCACCGCTCTGGGCGGTAGCAAGCTCGGCTTTTTGCGCCTCCAGCTTTTTGCCTGATTTTTCGGCAAAGGTGCGGACAACCTTCAGAAGCTCACGCTTCTGGGCATCAAAGCTGTCCTCACTGCCCTTATTGGCATAGAAATAATCACAGGCGGCATTCATGCTTTCAAATTCTTCTATGCTGCAGCTTGCATCCTCCTGCCAGGCTGCAGGGACAAAGCAATATAAATCCTTCAGCGCACCGTTCTGCTTCATCACACAGGGCTGATAGCTTTCTGCTGCATATTTTTGCAATTCTTCATAAAGGCGGGCTGCTTCATAGACACCAAGCTCATCAAGTGGCATCCCCTTCAAGCCTGCTTTGTGCGCGATATCCCGTGCCGCAAAGGGTGAAAAGCCGGCAAAGCTGTTCATAAGAGCCTTTTCGAGAACGATTTCACCCTCCTGCTGTTCCTGCATAAGCGTCAGAATCTGTTCCGCGTCCATCCCCTGCCATGAAGGCTTATTCTGCGGCGGAGGTGCAATATATTCCTCATTGGGAAGCACCTGACGATAGCGGGAGACCGCATGGGTATAGCGGCGTATGCCATCGATGATGATATTTTTATCATTAACAAGAATGATATTGCTGTGCTTGCCCATCATTTCGGCGATAATACTGCATTCTGCTTCATCGCCAAGCTCATTGATATAGGAAAAATCAAGGCGGACTATACGCTCATTGGGGATTTGGCTGACGGCACGCAGACGGGCATTTTCAAGATATTTACGCAGCACCATACAAAAAACAGGTGCTTTGGCGGGGTTCTCTGTTTCTGCGGTTGAAAGGTGCATACGCGCATTTTGCGGATGGGCGCTGATGAGCAGGCGAAAATTGCCCGTAGCATGCATCTTCATCACAATGCTGAAGCGATCAGGCTGATATATCTTATTTATTTTGGCACCGCAAAGCTGCTGCATCTCATTGACAACAGCTTTGAGTGTGAAACTGTCATAGGGCATTTTAATATCCTTTCTCCTGCAAAACAAATGATAACAAAGCTATTTTACCGCATTTGGAGCTAAATTCCAAATGGTATGTATAAATTTTTTTCGCCGTGGGATAATCATGCCGATGATTATCGGTGAAATAAGACGCTATCTTCGTGATAATAATTCGATAAGAGTCAGCCGTTCCCTGCGTGATATTGCATATAAAGCGCTTTCTGCCAAAGAAAAGCTTTCTGTGCTGCATAACCGCGAACCGCTGCTTTCGGAGATCGCATCGGAAATAGGTATTTCCGACAAGCAGATAAGTGATGCGCTTGATGCCATTCAGGATCCTGTTTCACTATATGAACCGATATATCATGATGGCGGAGATCCGGTGTTTGTAATGGATCAAATTGGTGATGACAAATACAGCGATGAGCACTGGATAGAGGACATTAATATAAAACAGGCTTTGCAGCGGCTTTCAGAACGCGAAAAGAAGATAATCAACCTTCGCTTCTTTGAAGGAAGAACACAAATGGAGATCGCGGAGGAAATCGGCATCAGTCAGGCACAGGTCTCAAGGCTGGAAAAGGGTGCGCTGATTACATTGAGAAAATATGTTTAAGGAGTGTTTTATGAACAGAAAAAGAAAGGCTTTTATTATTCTTTGTCTTTTAACAGGCTGTCTTGGCTTTGGAATTTTCTTTTCGGGCAATCCGGCAGAGGCACAAACACCACCGATATTGCGGCTGCATGTGGTCGCAGATTCTGATGCAGAATTTGATCAAGCAATCAAGTTGGAGGTGCGTGATGCTGTTATTGATATGCTGCGGGAGGAACTGCAGCAGGCAAAGGATATGCCGGAAGCCAAAAAGATAATCAGCAATATGCTGCCGCAGATAGAAGCCGCTGCCAACAAGGTGTTGGCAGAACGAGCGGATTATTGGGCAAAAGCTGAGCTTGGGAAAGCACAATTCCCTACCAAGGGCTATGGTGATCTGGTGTTGCCTGCCGGAAAATATGAGGCATTGAGAATTGTTTTGGGCAGCGGCGAGGGAAAAAACTGGTGGTGCGTGCTCTTCCCTTCCCTTTGCTTTGTGGATGCGGTTGGTGAAATTGATGATGCGATGGCAGTTTCCACCGGCAAGGCAAGCGGACTGAAAATCAAATGGAAGATCATTGAGCTTTTGCGAGGAGAAAAATAAGAAATGCACTTGAAACAAAACAATATTTCTGAATAAAAGTCTTGTAAAACAGATGTATTTTAGTTAAAATGATATGATATTACGGCATAAGCTGTAATATCATATCATTTGTATTTTTTCAATTAGACACAGGAGGTCAAATCAATGAAGGCACTTATTATCGTCAATGGTACTGACAGCGTTGGCATCGTTCATGCTGTTACCGGAGTTCTGATGGACTACAAAATCAATATCGAGGATATCAGTCAGACCATTATGGACGGAAATATTTTCGTTATGTCTATGCTTGTTGCCGGCGATGAGCTTGCACAATCCTTCCATGAGCTTGGCGAGAAGCTGACTGCTGAGGGAGAAAGAGTCGGAGTCAATATCCGTATTCAGCGCACCGATGTTTTCCATGCCATGCACAATATATAGGAGGCAGGAGAAATGAACAAAATCGGATTAAGCGATATCATCGAAACTAATAATATGATCGACCATCAGCATCTGGATGTGCGTACCATCACCATGGGGATCTCACTTCTGGATTGCTGCGGCGAGGATATCAATAAGGTTTGCGGCAAGGTTTATGACAAGGTTTGCACCAAGGCAGAAAACCTCGTGAAAACAGGCTGCGATATCGAAGCGGAAATGGGCATCCCGATCGTCAATAAGCGTATCTCCGTTACCCCTGTTTCTCTGCTCTGCAACGCCTTCAGCCCTGATGAATGCATCAAGATCGCGCAGGCACTCGACCGCGCTGCCAAGAATTGCGGTGTCAATTTCCTTGGCGGATATTCCGCACTCGTACATAAGGGCTATAATAAGGGCGACCGCGCTCTCATCGCCAGCATTCCCGAGGCGCTTGCCTGCACTGATATTGTCTGTTCTTCCGTCAATATCGGTTCCACCAAGGCAGGCATCAATATGGATGCTGTCAAAGAAATGGGGGAAACTATACGCAAGACTGCAGAGCTCACTGCCGAAAGAAATTGCATTGGCTGCGCAAAGCTGGTCGTTTTCTGCAATGCGGTGGAAGATAATCCCTTTATGGCAGGTGC
Organism: Bacillota bacterium; assembly: GCA_017439615.1. Classification (GTDB taxonomy): domain Bacteria; phylum Bacillota; class Dehalobacteriia; order UBA4068; family UBA4068; genus RGIG3181. The sequence goes on along the minus strand of JAFSIU010000067.1, from coordinate 2,597 downwards.
TTTCCACGGTATCGGCGAGCCTGAATGTGTTATCAATGTCGGCGTCAGCGGCCCCGGTGTCGTGAAAGTGGCGCTCGAAAAAATCAAGGGTGCGGATTTCGGTGTTGTTGCCGAGACTGTCAAAAAGACAGCCTTCAAAATCACCCGTATGGGTCAGCTGGTAGCTCAAGAAGCAAGCGCAAGACTTAATGTGCCCTTCGGTATTGTCGACCTTTCTCTTGCCCCCACTCCCGCGGTCGGCGACAGTGTTGCTTATATTTTGGAAGAAATGGGTTTGGAAAGCTGCGGTGCACATGGTACAACTGCAGCACTTGCATTGCTCAATGATGCAGTCAAAAAGGGCGGTGTTATGGCGAGCTCCTATGTCGGCGGACTTTCGGGCGCATTCATCCCCGTCAGCGAGGATGCAGGTATGATAGCAGCCGTTCAGAGAGGCGCGCTCTCGCTGGATAAGCTCGAGGCAATGACCTGCGTTTGTTCGGTCGGTCTGGATATGATAGTTATCCCCGGCGATACCCCCGCCTCCACTATTTCCGGCATCATTGCGGATGAAGCAGCAATTGGTATGGTCAATAATAAGACCACCGCTGTCCGCCTCATCCCTGCCATTGGCAAGAATTTCGGCGATGTGCTTGACTTCGGCGGTTTGCTCGGCTCGGGTCCTGTGCAGAAGGTTTCCACTTTCTCCAGCGAGGCCTTCGCAGCCCGCGGCGGCAGAATCCCCGCCCCCATTCACAGTCTGAGAAACTAAAATGCCAGAAGGCGCGTCTTGCGACACGCCTTCTTTTTTGGTTTGCCGAATTACAAAAATATATTATTCCTCACCCTTCAAAAGCCAGCGGGCATCATCCAAGGGCAGCTCATTGCTTTGTACATAAGGATTCAGGGATGCAAAGGAAGGTAATTCGACAATAATGACATCGACTCCTATTTTCAATATCTGCTGCCATTTGATAATGATATCGTTTTCTCTGTTGAAAAGAGAAATGAAGCTGCGGGAGGAAGGGATGATTATGCCTGTGACCCTGCCTTCTTGTATATTCAATTCCACATCCTTGATATAGCCCAGCTTTTTGCCATCAAGAGAATTGACAATATCCTTATTTTTAAGCTCAGAGATACAAAACATTGACTTCACCTCGATACAATCTATGCCGCGAGGCTTCAAAATATTATATTTCGGCAAAAGAATACAGACCTTGCCGCAAAGCTCAACTTGACAATACTGTATTTAGTACGATATTATAATATAGGTACAATATAATGTGTCAGGAGGGATTATATGCGCTGCCCATATTGCGGCTTTGAAGATTCCAAGGTTCTTGATTCCAGACCGGTTGATGAAGGCAAAAGCATTCGCCGCCGCCGTGAATGTCTCGACTGCAGCAAACGCTTCACAACCTATGAAAAGGTTGAAGAAACCGCACTCGTTATTGTCAAAAAAGACGGAAGAAGAGAATTGTTCGATGCAAACAAGCTTCTGAACGGCTTGATCAAATCCTGCGACAAGAGAACTGTTCCTCTTTCTATGCTGGAAAATCTTGTCACTGAGGTTGAAAAAGAATTACGCAATTCACTGGAGCAGGAGGTTTCCTCTCAAATGATCGGCGAGGCTGTTATGCAGCGTCTGAAGGTCATTGATGAGGTCGCTTATGTTCGATTTGCCTCTGTTTACCGCAAATTTGATGATGTTTCCACATTTATTGAAGAGATCAACAAGCTGCAGCAGGAATTGGCTGCCAGCAAAAATTAGTTTTCATTTTGTCAGGTCAGCTCCAAAGGAAAGGGAAAAATGGCTAAACACAGCAACGAGAAAAAGCAGAAGCCAGCAAGAAGAACAAAAAAGAAAAACATTCTTGTGGATTTGTTCATATATGCCATTTTGCTTGCCCTGCTCATCTGGGGAGGCTTTTCACTGCGCGATAGCTATTATACCAAAAACCTGAATTGGCAGACTGCATATTCAGGCGCACTGGAGGATACAATAAATGCCTCGGGCTTGGTCGTCAGGCAAGAAACTTTGCTCAAAGCTCCTGCAGCAGGCGTCCTGCGCAAAGTTGCCGAGCACGGCTCGAGAGTAACAGCCGGAACTGTCATTGCATATATCGATGGAGCTGATGGCAAAAGCTACGAGTTAAAAGCAGAAAAGGCAGGTATCATACAATTTACGGTTGATGGGCTTGAAAATGCCCTCAGTGATACCAATTATCTCAATATTGACTATGGATATCTGTTTTCATTGATTGATAAGGAAAAGCTGCAGGATACTACCATTGAACTGACATTTGGTAAAAGCTTCAGAGAAGGAGAAACTATCGGCAAAATTGTCGATAATCTCGTCGACTATCATTTTGTGGTTTATACCGACAATTCAGAAGCGGAAGTGGATTATGAGCTGAATAAGATGACGGTTTCGCTTGCTGACGGAAGTACTTTAACAGGCAAAAAAGAGGCCTGCAGCGAAACAAAGGATGGGTGGTATACTGTTCTGACTCTTACCTCAACTGCTGATACAGAGCTTCTGCCGCGTTTTGTTCCGGTCACATATAAAGGCTCACAGGTTGAAGGAACCATTATCCCCTATTCAGCATTGGTGC
>JAFSIU010000009.1 GCA_017439615.1 Bacillota bacterium | reverse complement strand
TGAATGGCGGTCAGGGCGGCTGCGGCGGTGACGAAGAGTTTTTCGCCAAAATCCCCGCTCCCGATCTCGAAGTTCAAATCGGTTCCTTTACTATGAAAAGCCCCTTGGCAACCGCTGCAGGCTGCTATGGCTATGGTATTGAATATAAGGATTATCAGAAGCTCAGCGAGCTTGGTGCTGTTTTCAGCATCGGCACAACTCTTGAGCCCTGCTATGGCGCTGCCCAGCCCCGTATGCTCGAAGGCTCTGCCAATGTGCTGACCAATACCGGTTATGAAAACCCCGGTGTTGAAGCTTTCAAAAAGGATATTCTGCCTCAGATCGTTGCAGAAAATGCCGATTTCGTTTTGAATATATGCGGTTCTTCTGCTGAAGAAATGGCTGCTGTTGCAGCTGCTGTTGCAGATGAAGCCGGTGTCGGCGCTGTTGAATTGAATCTGGCTTGCATTGATGCTGCAACAGGCAAGGCATTTGCCGCTGATGCAGAATTGACTGCAAAGGCTGTTGCTGCTGCCAAGGCAGCAGGTCCCAAGCCTGTTATCGCTAAGCTTTCCGCTTGTGTTACCGATATCACTGAGATCGCTCTTGCTGCTGAGGCTGCCGGTGCTGATGCTCTTACACTTGTCAATCCTCCCGCAGGTCTGGCAATGAGTATTTATGATGGCAAGCCCATTTTGAGCGAGAAAATCGGCTTTGTTTCCGGTCCTTCTGTTAAACCCATTGCTTTGAAGGCTGTCTGGGAAGTTTCCAAGGTGGTAAAGATCCCGATCATCGGCTGCGGCGGTATCGTTGATGGCTTCGATATTATTGAATTCCTGCAGGCAGGCGCTTCTGCAGTTCAGATCGGCGCTGCAAACTTCATTCAGCCTGATACCTATGCAGCTTTGCAGGCTTTCCTGATTCGTTTCATGAAAATGAACGGTTTTGTCGGCTTGAACAAACTGGTTGGCATTGCTCATAAAGAAGTAAAATAAATTATTGATCATATAATTGAAATCGGCGCACCACCTAAAGTGGTGCGCTTTGATTCTTGCAAAAGCTTTTTGAAATATGCTAAAATCGGGATGTTATCTTGTTTTGTTGGCAGGAGGTCTGTCTTTTAATGACAAAAGCTCAAAAATGCTATACATACATTCTGCATTGCGCTGATAATACATATTATACAGGCTGGACAAATGATCTGGAGCACAGGCTTGCGGTACATAATGCAGGTCGCGGCGGCAAATATACCGCAGCAAGACTACCTGTTGAGCTGGTATATTATGAGGAATTTGTCACAAAGCGCGAAGCAATGAGCCGTGAATGGCACATCAAGCAGCTCTCCCGAAGCGAGAAACTGAAACTTATTGCAGGAGAAAATGACGGATCCAGGAATTGAGTTTGTATTTACTCATAATATGATGAAAAGGTGATGCTTCAAAAGCATCACCTTTTGGTTTTATGTTCATTCTATTTTTGGCAATTCGGGCAATGCACAGTGCCTCTGCCGCCAACTTTTTGGTATTGCAGTTCGGTATTGCAGGTGGGGCAGGGCTGATGCTTTTTACCATAGACACGCAGAAAATGCTGATTACTGCCGATTTTTCCTTCCCCATCCAGAAAATCGCTGAAGGTGGTACCGCGGTTTTCTATGGCATCGAGCAGAACAGAACGCATATTCTCCGCCAGACGTTGCCATTCTTCAGTGCTGATATCTGCAGCAGGACGGGTAGGTGAGATGCCGGAAATAAAAAGCACTTCATCGGCATAAATATTCCCCAAGCCTGCTACGGCTCTTTGGTCGAGAATGGCACTTTTGACAGGCATTTTGCGTTTACCGAGTGTTTTGATCAGGTATTCTGCGCAAAAGCTTTCATCAAGCGGTTCAAGTCCGAGATTTTGTGCTCCCGTGCAATCTTCTTCACCTTTTTGCTGCCACCACAGACAGCCGAAGCGGCGTGTATCACTGTATCTGAGCTCTGCGCCATCCGAGAGCTTGAATATGATATGAGTATGCTCACGGTGGGGAGTGGTGGAAGGGGTATATATTATCCTGCCTGTCATGCGGAGATGGACTGTGAGTGTGCTTTCATCATCAAGGAAAAGCCGCAGATATTTACCTTCTCTGCCTGTATCGGTGAAGGTTTTTCCTTTCAACGCTGCAATGAAGGTTGCAGTATCGGGGCATTTGATGCAGGCATCGTTTTTGATTTCTATATCAAGAATTTTGCAGCCCAAAAGATGCTCATGCATATCTCTGCGGACTGTTTCAACCTCGGGTAATTCAGGCATGGTGAATCTCCTTATTTTGTGAATTTTTGCATATTAT
>JAFSIU010000008.1 GCA_017439615.1 Bacillota bacterium | reverse complement strand
ACACATAAGGATAAGCTCATATTTGAAGATATCCAAAAAAAAGCGGATGAAATTATATATTGCTCAGAAGCTTATTATGACGGGTGTATGCAGAAGCGAAACAGATTTATGGTCAATAACAGTGATATATGTATTTGCTATTGCCGAAAATGCTTCGGTGGCAGCGTTTATACAAAAAACTATGCAAAGACGAAAGGTATTGCATTTGTGGAATTGTGATATGACGTTTATGATCTGCTGATCTTATTCAGAGCTATACAGAGAGTGAACAAATCTGCAATAAGAAAACCGCAATAAGAAAACCGCAATAAGAAAACCGCAATAAGAAAACCGCAATAAGAAAACCGCAATAAGAAAACCCCATCCTCTTTGTGAGGATGGGGATCGAAAAAGATTCATTACAGTTAATTTCTTCCATAGGCATATTCTCTTTGTCCGAGAGGTGCAAGCAGGCGGTTTTTGCTCATCAGCTTGATGAAGGCTTCGACGACCTCAGGGTCAAAGGCAGTACCTTCATAATATCTCAGCTCCTGCAGAGCCTCATCACAGACCATGGAACGCATACGCTTCTGCGGATGCACCATGCAGTCATATGCCCATGCTACTGCGAAGATGCGGCAGCCCAGGGGGATATCATTGCCGTGCAGACCAAAGACTCCGCTGCCGTTATAATATTCATGATGATAACGTATCAGCTCCGCGCCGCATCTTGTCTGCTCCAGTTGGGCAGCGATCTGTGCGCCGAATTCTGTATGAAGATCATATGTTCTTCTTTCATCAACATTGAGCTGCTGCTTATAAAGTATGTTTTGCGGAACGCTCACCTTGCCGATATCATGGCAATAGCACAGCACGCGCAGAGCATCGTGGTCTTCTGCCGTCATATTGAAATAGTTTGCCAGGGCCTGACAGTGATAAAGCACACGCTCGCTTTTGAGGCGGCTTTCATTATTCCCGTAATAAGCGTCTTCAGCTTTTTTGAGTTTGTCAAAATCGGAATAATATCCGTTTTCGCGGCGCAGCTGGTGAACACGCATAAAGCTATATATCATCAGCATTCCGATGATGAAAAGACGGACTCCCAATCTGAGTGCCGAAGCCCCGCTCCAAAGTGCTGCCGCAAATTCAATTTCTGCATAAAAAGAGAGAAAAGCAGAGTCGACCACCCAAATGGCCGCACTCATCAGGGCATGAAAAAGTATAATTCCGATGCCGAGCATTTGCCTTCCTCCATAACACAACATATTGTGTTTATTATAGCACAATGAGGCACAATATTTCAATAGGTTGTATAATTTATTTTCTGCCAAATTTTGCGGCAAATCTTGATTATTGCAATCTTATCCGCTATAATAAGCTATATAACAAATTTTGGTTGATTAAATAATGGAGGATGAACAAATGAGCTATTGTGCAAAATGTCAATTTGAAGAATGTTTTGAAGGCGGCAAGCAAAGCGCCAATCCCAATTGTCCTATGCAGGATGCAGAATTGCTGCAGAAAACTCAGGAAGAATTCATGAAGGATGAGAACAGAGATTTTTATGGCAATACCTTGAAGATCCGTCATGATTTCGGCGGACTTTGCCGTATGGATGAGACCATCGCTTTTTGTAAATATAATAATTTCAAGAAAATCGGTCTGGCATATTGCGCAGGTATGGCCAAGGAAGCCAAAATCGTTGACGAGATTTTGACCGAACAAGGCTTTGAGGTCATCTCCGCCGTCTGCAAGCTTGGTTCTTTTGAGCCTGAGCACATTTCCGATTGCGGTGAATATCTGAAGACCCCCGACAAGCACGGCAAAATTCCGGACAGAATCCAAATCGTCTGTGATCCTATCGGACAGGCTCTCGTTGTCAATAAGGAAAATGTTGAATTCAATATCGTTGTCGGTCTTTGCGTCGGTCATGACAGCCTTTTTATGAAATATGCTGATGCTATGAGCACCGTGCTTGTTGCCAAGGATCAGCCGCTTAAGCATAATCCTACTGCAGCACTTTATTATCATGCAAATCATAAGAAAATGAAAAAGGCAAAATGGGATAAATAAATCCTGTTGCAAAGTATTTTTTTCTGCAGACATAAAAGCAGCTTCCGCATATGGTCGGTGCTCGTAAAACAGTTATTTTTATGCACTAAACCCTGCATCAGATATTTGATGCAGGGTTTATTT
>JAFSIU010000066.1 GCA_017439615.1 Bacillota bacterium | reverse complement strand
CTTTTTCGACTGAAAACTGGTCCCGCCCCAAAGAGGAAGTCAGTTTGCTTATGCGCCTTTTGGCAGAATATCTTGACAAGGAGACTGCCAATCTGCTTGATAAAGATATCCGTCTCAATTTTATCGGCGACACCGCCGCACTTGATGAAAAGTTGGTGCAGCAAATGCATCAATCAATGGCAAAAACTGCCCATTGTCAGCATATGATTCTGACCATAGCTATGAATTATGGCGGCAGACAGGATATCTGTCAGGCAGCCCGCCGTTTGGCAGCAGAAGTGCAGGCAGGGAGCTTGCAGCCTGCGGATATCAATGAAAAGCTTTTCACAGCTATGCTTTATACAGGTGAGATGCCTGAAGTCGATTTGCTTTTGCGAACTTCCGGCGAAAAGAGGATAAGCAATTTTTTGCTTTGGCAGACAGCCTATGCCGAAATCATTATTCAGGATATTTTCTGGCCCGATTTTGATGAGAATGCACTTTTGGAAGCAATCATCGAATATCAGCAGCGTTCACGCCGTTTCGGCAAAATTTAATTTATCTTAACGCAGTTTTAAGGCAGGATTTATGAAAGAAAGAGTACTCAGCGGAATTGTATATGCAGCACTTATTCTGAGTGCAGTTGCTCTTGGCGGATGGTATTTTGTCGGTATTATCGGCTTTATGGCGATTGTCTGCGCTTATGAATTTGCCAAAATGATGAAGGATAAAGGCCATACAGATAATATTATTTTTGTTATTTTGGGTGTGGTATTCATTGTTCTTGGTATGAGTGTTTTTGATTATGTTTTCAGCTATCCGGTGGTCGTTATTCTTCCATTGGCAGCAATTATGTACAGAGAGATGCGCAGGCAGGATGGATCTTTGGAATCAGGTCTTGTTGCTTGGGCAGGGCTGCTTTATCTCGGCTTAGGTTTTGGAAGTCTGATGACCTTGGAAGTATATAATTGGCTGATTTGTCTTTTTGCGTTTCTTATTACCGTGGCAACTGATTGCGGTGCATTTTTTGTGGGCTGTGCTATCGGCAAGCATAAGCTTATGCCGCGTGTCAGTCCTAAAAAATCAGTAGAGGGTGCAGTCGGCGGCATTCTGATATGTGTGCTTGCCTGCCTTACATATAATCATTTCTTGCTTACGCTCAATACCTGGCAGGTGGTGGCAATTGCGGTTTTCTGCTCCTTGATGGGACAGCTCGGCGATTTGCTGGAATCCTTTATCAAGCGCTATGCAGGAGTCAAGGATTCGGGAAATATCATGCCCGGACATGGCGGTCTTTTTGACCGTCTTGATTCCATGATGCTGGTTGCTCCCGTTTTGTTTTTCCTGCTGCGTATTTTTTAAGGAGTTGTCGGAATGAAAAACTGGGATAATGAAAAAAGTCTGAATATGCTTTATAAGGCATTGCTCTGCTTCACCGTGCTTGCGGCATTTGTTGTCCTTTTTTATTGGGGATTACCTGCCGCCGGTGAGGTTTTGCATTTTGTGATAATTGCGGCGCTGCCTTTTATTTTGGCATGGCTTTGCGCCATCATTTCCGATGGTGCAACTGATTTTTTCAATACCAAGCTACATATGCCGCGCAGTCTGGCTGTTATTATTCTCATGCTGCTTGCTTTTGGTTTTATTGGTACTGTGTTGGCTTTGGTAGGTGCTCGTTTGTGGGTTGAACTGACTGATATAGCCGCCAATATCTCGCAATATTATTATGTCATTCCCGATACGCTGAATTGGATACAGGATAAGCTTGTTTTCTTTAATATCGCAGATGAAGAGATTGCCCAATTGCAGCAATGGCTCAGTTCGCTTTTCTCTGATTTTGGCAAGTTGCTGTCTTCCGCTGCCAGCGGAACTGTTAATATAATTTCCGCCACTCCTGCTGCTTTTGTCTTTGTGATAGTTTTCTTCGTTGCGCTCTTTTTCTTCTGCCGCGATCACAAAGGGCTGACAGAAAGTTTTGTTAAAATTTTGCCTGAAAAAAACAGGGATAAGGTGTTCCGTATATATAATCGCTTTGCCGAGGTTGTCAGAGGCTTTTGTGTGGCTCAGCTGATAATGATATTTATCTCAATGCTGACCTGCATTATCTTCTTCTTTATCCTTGGCATCGAAGGTGCATTGAGCCTTGGACTTCTGTGTGGTGTTCTGGATATTCTGCCTATTGTCGGTCCTGCGCTCATCATCACTCCATGGTGCATAATCAGCTTCATTCAGGGCAATTTCTTCCTTGGCTTTGGCTTGCTGATCCTGCAGGCGGCTCTTGTCATCATCAAAAATGGTCTGCAGCCAAAAATTGTCGGTGATCATATAGGTCTACATCCCTTGCTCACTTTGGTGGGTATCTTTGTCGGTATGCGCATTTTCGGACTTTGGGGCTTGGCTCTCGGACCTATCCTGCTTGCAATGTGCGTTTGTGTATATCAGGCGATCAAAGAGGTTAATGGCAAATGAATGATATAAAAAACAAAAAAATATCTCTGCTTGGCTCTACAGGTTCTATCGGCAGACAAAGCCTCGATGTATGCAGGCAATATCCCGAGCTTGAAATAGTTGCTTTGGCCGCATTTGATGAGGTTGAAGAAATTGCTGCTCAGGCACATGAATTCAAACCACAGCTAGTGGCATTGGCAGATGAAAGCAAATATCACGAATTGAAAGCCGCTCTTGCTGATATCGATTGCCGTATCGTTATGGGCGAGGAAGGCGTTTGCGAAGCAGCTTCTTTTGCCGAATGTGATACCGTTTTGGGTGCGATCTCTGGTATAGCAGGCTTGAAACCTGTATATAATGCTATTATGGCAGGCAAGGATATAGCTTTGGCCAATAAAGAGGTTCTGGTTGGAGCAGGCGAGCTTATTATGCGCGAGGCAGAGGCACAGAATATCAGTCTGCTGCCTGTGGACAGTGAGCATTCAGCGATCTTCCAATGCCTGCAGGGGAGAAAAGAAGAGATTTCCCGCCTCATTATTACCGCATCCGGAGGAGCTTTTTTCGGGTATAATAAAGATGCTCTGAAAAATGTTACCGCCGCCGATGCTCTTCGTCATCCAACCTGGAAGATGGGCCCCAAAATCACGGTGGATAGTGCCACATTGATGAACAAGGGGCTGGAAATCATTGAAGCGCATCATTTGTTCAATATGCCCTATGAAAAAATCTTGCCCATCATTCATCGTGAAAGCATTGTTCATTCCATGGTTGAATATTGCGATGGTGCAGTCATTGCTCTTCTGAGCGAGCCTGATATGTGTCTGCCCATTCAATATGCGCTGACTTATCCGCAGCGTTTTGCATCTCCTATCAAGTTTATGGATTTTTCACAGATGCAGACTCTGACCTTCCGTCCTTGCATGATTTCCGATTTTCCTTGTCTTGAGCTGGCACTTGAAGCTGCCAAGCGCGGAGACGGTGCCACCGTTGCTCTCAATGCTGCCAATGAAGTTCTTGTACATGAGTTTTTGAAGGGCAGGATCGGGTTTATGGATATCCCGCGCAATCTGGAAAAAATACTCTCTTCCTTCGACAGCATCAGAGTCGATTCTTTGTCATATATTTTAGAAGCAGATGCCGAGGCAAGAAGCCTTACCCGCAGCCTGCTTGCATAAAACGGAATTCCCGTTTGCCATTTGGAAAGGAGCTTGAATTTTGTCTATTATTATTGCCATTCTGGTTTTCGGTCTTTTGATCTTCACTCATGAATTGGGACACTTTGCCGCTGCCAAGGCTTGCGGTATCGGTGTTTATGAGTTTTCACTTGGTATGGGCCCCAAGCTTTTTGATTTTACCAAGGGCGGAACAAAATATTCTTTGCGCCTGCTTCCCATTGGCGGCTTTGTGCAAATGGTTGGTGAGGATGAGGAAAATTATGCTCCCGATTCCTTTATGCAAAAAAGCATCTGGCAGCGCATGCTGGTTATTTTCTCGGGACCTTTTATGAATTTTGTAACCGCTATGGTTACCTTTGTCATTGTCTTTATGCTTATTGGCACTCCCTCTGCCTCCAGCGTGGTCGGCAATCCGATCGAAGGCTCTCCTGCGGCGGCTGCTGGTATTATGGCAGGCGACAGAATAGTCGAGATCAATGATATCGAAATCAACAGCTGGCAGCAAATGGTCAGCACCATTCAGGCGCAGGAAGCAGGCAAGCCTCTTTCTGTGATTGCACAAAGAAACGGTGAGGAATTGAGCTTCACCATCACCCCTTATTTTGATGAAGCTCAGAATGCCTGGCTTATCGGTATCAATGGCAGCAGAGAAACCACAGGCTTTTTCCGTGCCATTGCATTGGGCATGGAGCAAACTGTTTATTATACAAAATTGCTTGTTGTCAGCCTTTGGCAGATGCTGACAGGTCAGATCGCTCCCGATGTGGCAGGTCCTGTCGGTATTGTTACTATGGTTGGTCAGGTTGCGCAGGTCGGCTTTGCCAATGTGCTGCTTTTGGTAGGTATTTTGAGCGTCAATCTCGGTGTGGTCAATCTTTTGCCTCTCCCCGCACTTGATGGCTCCAAAATCGTGCTGCTGGCAGTCGAAGGTCTACGCGGCAAGCCTATGGACCGCAATAAAGAAGCTATGATAAACCTCATCGGCTTTGCTCTTTTGATGGTGCTTATGGTCGTGATAACCTATCAGGATATATTAAGACTCATTGCCAATTAGAATTATCGGACGGTGCTTTACATCGTCCGATATAAAAGTTTTTAAGATATTGTTTAAGGTGGTTTTATGCGTAGAAAAACGCGTCAATTATATATCGGAGATATAGGTATCGGCAGCGAGCATCCCATTTCTGTGCAATCAATGCTCAATACCAAAACTGCGGATATCGAAGGCTCTCTTCGCCAGATCGAAGCTTTGGCAGCGGCAGGCTGTGAAATATGCCGTCTGGCTGTTCCCGATACGGAAGCTGCCGAGGCTTTGAAGCTGCTTGTCAAGCGCTCTCCCTTGCCCTTGGTTGCGGATATTCATTTTGATTATCGTCTGGCACTTGCCTCAATCAAAGCAGGGGTGGGGGCGATTCGTCTTAATCCCGGAAATATTGGCGGCGAAGCAAGGGTACAAGCTGTAGCTGAGGCTGCCAAGGCTAGTGGCATACCGATTCGTATCGGTGTGAACGGAGGCTCTTTGGAAAAGGATATTCTGGAAAAATATCAGGGAGTGACTGCCCAGGGTATTGCCGAATCAGCAATGCGTCATGCAGCAATGCTTGAAAAATGTGGCTTTTATGATATCAAAATTTCTGCCAAGGCATCAAGTGTGCCGCTGACAGTTGAGGCGAACAGGCAAATCGCCGGGCTTTGTGATTATCCTTTGCATCTCGGACTCACCGAGGCGGGTGGTTTGAGACAAGGCACTGTCAAATCCTCTGTCGCTTTGGGGATTTTGCTCTCAGAGGGATTGGGTGATACTATACGCGTATCTCTTACCGCTGACCCTGTGGAAGAAATTGCCGCGGCCAAAGAGATTCTGAATGCCTTGGAGCTCAAGCCCAAGAGCTTTGAAATAATCTCTTGTCCAACCTGCGGCAGAACAGAAAGTGATCTGATTGGTCTGGCAGAGAATGCAGAAAGAGCATTGAAGGAAATAAAGCTTTCCAGACCCTTGAAAATAGCTGTGATGGGATGTGCTGTGAACGGACCCGGTGAAGCACGCGAGGCTGATTATGGAATTGCCTGCGGCAAGGGCGAAGGCTTGCTCTTTTCCAAGGGTGAGATAATCGGAAAATATGCTCAGGAAGATTTAGTGCGAGTATTGCTTGCAGTAATCACCGAAAAAGAGTTATAATATAAAGAAGCCTGCGAATAGTATAAAAATCAAATTTACATATATCAGGAGGAAGTTTGAGTATGAGAGCAACACAATTATATGCTCCGACATTGAGAGAGGTCCCCGCAGAAGCGGAAATCGCCAGCCATCAGCTGATGCTGCGTTCCGGTATGATACACAAGATCGCAGCTGGTTTATATACCTATATGCCGCTCAGCTGGCGCGTAATGAAGAAAATCGAAGAGATCATCAGAGAAGAAATGGATGAGATCGGCGGTCAGGAAATGATGATGCCCATTCTGCATCCCGCAGAAATCTGGCTTGCATCGGGCCGCTGGAATGTTTATGGTGCGGAAATGTGGCGTATTCAGGACAGAAACGGCAGAAATTTCTGCCTTGGCCCCACGCATGAGGAAATGATTACCTGGCTTATCAAAAATGATATCCGCTCCTACAAGCAGCTGCCTCTGCGTCCCTATCAGATCCAGAACAAATATCGCGATGAGCGCCGTCCCCGCTTCGGACTTATGCGCAGCCGTGAATTCATTATGAAGGATATGTATTCCTTTGACCGCGATGAAGAGGGTCTCGATATCAGCTATCGTCTGGCTTATGATGCTTATAGCCGCATTTTCTCCCGCTGCGGACTCAATTTCCGTCCTGTTGAAGCAGACAGCGGTGCTATCGGAGGCAAGGGCAGCCATGAATTTATGGCTTTGGCAGAATCAGGTGAAGCAGAAATCCTCTATTGCGATACCTGTGATTATGCCGCTTCCACCGAAATTGCAGCAGTTCCTGCCGAAATTCTGGAAAAAGAAGAAATGAAAGAGATCGAGGAGATTCTTACTCCTGATTGTCCAACTATTGAAGCAGTTGCCGAATTTGTCGGTCTTCCTGCCTCCAAAACCGTCAAGAGTATGGTCTATGATGCTGACGGAGAAATGGTTCTCGTTATGATACGCGGGGATCGCCGTATCAATGAGATCAAGCTGCAGAATGCTCTCGGCTGCCTGGAGCTTGTTTTCGCAACCGAAGAGGCTATGGAAGCCAAAGGTCTCCCCAAGGGCTATATCGGACCGGTGGGCGTCAAGGGTATCCGCATCGTCATTGATGAAGAAGTCGCACAGATGAGCAATCAGCTTGTCGGTGCCAATAAGCATAATTATCATATGCTTAATGTAAATCTCGGCAGAGACTATAATGCAGATATCATTTATGATATCCGTATGGTCGAAGAGGGCGAGGTTTGTCCCCGCTGCGGCGGCAAGCTGCAAAAGGCCCGCGGCATCGAGGTCGGACAGGTCTTCAAGCTCCGCACCAAATATTCCGCAAGCATGAATGCCAATTTCGTTGATGAAGAAGGTATTGAACATCCCTTTGTTATGGGCTGCTATGGTATCGGTGTCGGTCGCACTATGGCAGCAGTCATCGAACAGAGTCATGATGAGCATGGCATCATCTGGCCGATGGCAATCGCTCCCTATCAGGTTATCGTTGTTCCTGTCAATGACAAGGATGAAGAGCTTATCAAGCTTTCTGAGGAAATGTATACCGAATTGAAAAAGGCAAAGATCGAAACCGTGCTTGATGACCGCAAGGAACGCCCCGGTGTCAAATTCAATGATGCCGATCTTATCGGATATCCCATTCGCATCACTTTGGGCAAAAAGGTTCAGACCGAAGGTCTGGCAGAAATCAAATTCCGCGCTACAGGCGAGGTCGTTGCACTTCCTGTAGCCGAAGTCGTGCCCTATGTCATCAATGCAGTGAACGAGGCCTTGGTAAAATAGAATAGTATTATCAAGCAAAAACAAAAAGCTCCTGCCATATGGTCGGTGTTCATAAAACAGTTGTTATTATAAAGCAAACCCCACATTAATAATTTGATGTGGGGTTTATTTGTTTAGAGTATTGGTTTTGCTTCTACAGTTATTTTAAAAAAAGAGTCAAATTTGTATTTGTTTTTGCAGGGGGCCAGGGGGGATTGCGAACCCCTTAGGCCCCCTTGCAACCCCCTAACCCCCTTCAAACGCTTTTTGCCCGAGGCTGTTAGGGTTGCTTTCTTAAGCTGCTTCTTTTCAAACCAATTAAT
>JAFSIU010000065.1 GCA_017439615.1 Bacillota bacterium | reverse complement strand
CAATATACCCGCCCTGCTGAATTTATGGGTCTTTCAGTTCCTGAGGTGCTGACATCCGGCGATCATAAAAAAATTGCTGCCTGGCGCAGAGAAAAATCGATTGAAAGGACCTATTTCAATCGTCCCGAGCTGCTGGAAAGCGCTGCTCTCACCACAAGAGATAAAAAGCAGCTTGCAGAATATGAAGAAAAAAGACAAAAACCCTTTCATGCTTATGTCGCGCTTGTCCATTTCCCTGTCTATGACAAGAAAAAGCGTATTATAAACACCTCAGTTACCAATCTTGATATACATGATATCGCCCGTGCTGCTCATTGCTATGGCCTTGATGGTTATTATATCGTGCAGCCGCTGGAGGGTCAGCAGAATCTTTTCAATGAGCTGCTTGACTATTGGCGCAAAGGCAAAGGCGCTGTTTATAATGCAGTCCGCAAAGAAGCATTGGAAATAGTTTCCATTGTTGATACTATTGAGCAGGCAGTCTTGGATATTGAAAAACAAACAGGTGAAAAACCGAAACTTATCGCCACCTCCGCCCGTGCAGAGGCAGAGGATGCCATCATCGGCTATCGCGAAATGCGTAATATTATGGAAACAGAAGGCGGCAGCTTTTTGCTGCTTTTGGGTACAGGCTATGGCCTGTGCAATGAGGTGATGGAGCGCTGTGATTTTACGCTTCGTCCGCTTTATGGCAGGGGAGAATATAATCATCTTTCTGTCAGAAGCGCTGCGTCCATTATCTTTGACCGCCTTTTCGGCGAAAAATTAAACAGATTTTAGCAGAAAGTGCTTGCAAAAGCAAAATCTATATGCTACAATAAAATGCAATATTTTAATAGGGTACGGTCCAATGCCGCTTATATAGAGGTAAGAACGTCCAAAGAATTAGGAGGAAAATAAAATGGCCAACGTAATCGATTTGATCAATCAGGAACAGCTTAAATCTGACATCCCTGCATTTCGCCCCGGCGACACTGTTCAGGTTCATGTTAAGATCGTTGAAGGTTCCAGAGAAAGAATCCAGCTTTTCACAGGTGTAGTTATCAAAATCAAGGGCAGCGGAATCAGCGAGACCTTCACCGTCCGCTATGTTGCTCCCGGCGGTATCGGTGTTGAAAGAACTTTCCCCATCCATTCCCCCAGAATCGACAAGATCGTTCTTGTCCGCTGCGGTAAAGTTCGCCGTGCAAAGCTCTACTATCTCCGTAAGCTCACCGGTAAGGCTGCTCGTATCAAAGAAGTACGCCGCAATAAATAGTTTTTTGAAAAAGGACTGCAACCCAGTCCTTTTTTCTCGTTTTATAATATTTATATTCTGCCTGCAAAATTTGTGTTGCGTGGCTTAATATGAATATGTTAAAATTATGATAATTATTGATTCAGGAGGAGTTTATTATGATTTCTACCAATGATTTTAAAACCGGCGTTTCCGTTGAGATCGACGGTGATGCATATCAGGTTGTCGAGTTCCAGCATGTCAAGCCCGGCAAAGGCTCTCCCTTTGTCCGTGCAAAGATGAGAAATGTCCGCACTGGAGGCGTTATCGAGCGCACCTTCAATGCAGGCGAAAAGCTTCCCAAAGCACATCTCGATCGCCGCGATATGCAATATCTTTATCATGATGGCGATGCTTATATCTTTATGGATACCGAAAGCTATGATCAGATGCCTTTGACCGATGAACAGATCGGCGACGGCAAAAAATATCTCAAGGAAGAAATGACCCTTTCCGTATTGTTCTTCCAGGGCGCTATCATCGGTGTTGATATGCCCGGCAATGTTATTCTCGAAGTTGTTGATACCGAACCCGGCATCAAGGGTGACACCGCTTCCGGCGGCAACAAGCCCGCAACCCTGGAAACCGGTGCTGTTGTCCGTGTTCCCTTCTTCATTAATGTCGGCGACAAAATCAAGGTCAACACCAAAACCGACGAATATCTTGAAAGAGCTTAATTCTTTTTTCTCAACAAATTCAATATATAAGGGAGGTCTTTTAACATGGAAGATATGATGAAAAAGGTTTCTTATCTCAAAGGTCTGGCAGAAGGCATGAATCTCAATGACTGTGCTCAGGGCAAGGTTCTCACCGGTATTCTTGAGCTGCTTGATGAAATGATCGATGCTATGGCTGATATGGATGATGATATCGCAGATCTCGATGATGCAATCGAAGAATTGCAGGATGCTTATGATGAATTGGACGAATATGCAGAAGCTATCGACTCCGATCTGGCTGCTTTGGAAGAACATTGCGGCTGTGAGCATGAATGTGATTGCGGTTGCGGCTGCGATGATGATGAATGCGATCATGACTGCGAATGCGATTGTGAATATGATTGCGATGAATGCCCCTGCGAATATGAATGTGAAATCGATTGCCCCTGTGAAGTCGAATGTGATTGCGATGAAGAATGCACCTGTGGCTGCGGTTGCGAAGATGAAGACGAAGATGATTTTATCTCCGTTGTTTGCCCCGGCTGCGGTGAAGAAATCTGCTTTGAAGCAGCAATCGCTACCGATGAAGATATGATCGATGTTACCTGCCCCAACTGTGATGCTATCGTTTTCAGCAACTACGAAGAAATCGAAGAAGACGAATTGGAAGACGAAGAAGCAGAAGACGAAGAATAATATCTTCTTACAAATGCAAAAAAAGCAGGCTTGACAAATGTCAAGCCTGCTTTTTTGATTCTTGGTTTAAGAATTGTTATTTAATAATTATTTCTTGCGACATATTCCTTCATTTTGGCAAAGAGTGATTTGTCATTGGGGAAAGTGATGCGTTTTTCCGCTTCCTCAAAGCTGAACCATGCAGTTGCTGCCAGCTCAGAAAGCTGCGGTCTGCAATCATAAGTCAGAGGCTTCGCGAGGAAATAGATAACGGTTTTCATAACTCCTCTTGCAGGGGAATATGAAATGCTTTCTCTGAAATCGGGGAGAAATTCGATATCAATGCCGGTTTCTTCCTTGACCTCGCGCGATGCAGTTTCATGCTCAGTTTCATTTGCTTCCACATGTCCTTTGGGGAAGGACCAATGACCTGTTTTGTGTTGTATCAAAAGAATTTTATAGCTTGCGTCACTTTTATCAATGATAAGAGCGCCGCAGGATTTTTCCTGTTTCATCTCAAAAGCCGCCTTTTTGTATTTTAATTCAAATTGTATTCTAACACATGCAATTCTTTTTTGCAAGTTAATAGAAGCAGTTATATCATTTCCCGAGCTTTTTAGCTTGCTTTGTGACTGGATAGAGTAAGATACAGTTTGGATTCAAAACTGTTTTATGTATTACATATTTCAGCTTTGTATATATGCAATAAATT
>JAFSIU010000064.1 GCA_017439615.1 Bacillota bacterium | reverse complement strand
GCTTGTTATTATGGCAGAGCATATAGGTCATCAGGTCGTTACAGGCAAAATCGTTGGCAGAGATCTGATCAATGATCCCGGCCTGCATCGTTCCTTGCTCGGCGACAATTTGTCAACTGCAGTTTCCGGCTTGGTAGGCAGCGTTCCTACTACTACTTATGGCGAAAACATCGGTGTTATGGCTGTAACAGGTGTCTATTCTGTACGTGTTATCGCCGGTGCAGCTATCATTTCCATTCTGATGGCTTTCATCGGACCTCTCTCTGCATTCATTGCAACCATCCCCGGCGAAGTAATCGGCGGTATCACCTTCTTACTTTATGGTATGATCGGTACCTCCGGCCTGCGCATCCTTGTTGATAAGAATGTCGATTACAGTAAAAACAGCAATCTGATTCTGACCTCCGTTGTTTTTGTTGCAGGTCTCTCCGGTCTGACCATCAATATTGCAACCATCTCCATTTCCGGTATGACTTTGGCAGCAGTGACCGCTGTTGTTCTGAGCCTTATCTTCTATGTACTCGGCAAATTCAATTTGCTTAATGAGAAATAAAAGATTGAATAGTTGTTATAATATAATTTAAAAAGCAGCGGCAGATCTGCCGCTGCTTTTTTATATTTACTTATTTATTGCTTTTTATGAGCATCAGTTTGTTCCCGCAATAAGGACAGCTGCAGCATGTGTTATTATCGGATATATCTTCATCTTCGGGATTTTCATCATTTTCAGCAAAACAGAAAGCAGATTCATTTTTGCTTAATGCAGGATCAAGCCCCGGTATCAGCAGCTTATCTCCCGGAATAAGCTGTTCATTTTCTTTAAGCTGCGGATTGCAATAAAGCAGCAGGGTTTTGGGAACAGAAAATCTTTCGACTATCTTGTCTATGCTGTCACGTTTGACACAGGTATAAATAAAAGGCTTTTCTTGTGTCAGGCTGCTGCATAAATCACAAGTGTTGTCATAATCAGGATATTCGGGCTGTGTTTCCTTTTCTTCCGAATTAACAGCAAGATATCTTTCATTTTGCTTAAATGCTTTTGGAACAGGGTTGGCAGGGATATTGATGCTCATTCCGGGCATAATGCTGTTGATATCCTTGATCTGAGGATTGGCAGCTATCAATGCTTCCAGACTTATATTGTTTTTACCTGCAATTTTCCAAAGGCTGTCGCCTTTTTGAACGGTGTATTTTTCCAAATTCATCACTCCTTCATTTTCATTGCTATTATTCTATGCAGC
Source organism: Bacillota bacterium (assembly GCA_017439615.1). GTDB lineage: Bacteria > Bacillota > Dehalobacteriia > UBA4068 > UBA4068 > RGIG3181. The sequence goes on along the minus strand of JAFSIU010000064.1, from coordinate 4,823 downwards.
GGAAAATTTTGAGTGCGAGTCCAAGAAAAAAGCAGGAAAATGATATTAAAGCTTGAATATATATATGAATTGTCAGAGGAGGAAGAAAATGTCAAACAGTAATGATGTAATTTTGATGCGCGCGGCAGAGCTGGCTGATTTGCTCAGAGCCTGTCCGCAATATGATGCATATATGCAGGCAAAGCAGAGTTTGATGATGAATCCCGAGAATGTACAGCTGCTTGCAGGCTTCCGCTCAGAGCAGATGAAACTGCATATGCATGAAATGCTTGGTGAGGATATCTCTGCGCAGATCGGGGATATGGATGATTATTTCAATACACTTTATCAGAATGAGGAAATTGCTGCATTCATTGATGCAGAGGCTGATTTCTCGATGATTATGCAGGAGGTGCAGGAGATATTGACTGATGTGCTGAATGTCTGGTCCGAGGATGATTTGTGCATTATCTCAGGTCCTGCAGGAAACAATATTCTTAACTAGAATTTGCTCGCAGCAGTAGGTGTGCAAAACGCCTGTCAATGTTTAGCTTGCAAAATATTTTTGCTTTCTATAAGGAAATAATGCTGCTTTCTTATTGACAATATGTCAAAAAATTTATATCATAGGACTATTAGGATATTATGACATCATTTTTGGCATAATAATCAGCTTTGAATTTAGGAGGAATTTATTGTGTTTATGGAAAACATCCGCAAGGCGGGTAAAAAACATCGTAAAGTTATGCTTATTGTCGTTGCATGTCTGTGCCTCTCTTTGGTCATCGGTTTTGCAACTATGGGCTCGCTTGGCGGAGGAAATATGTCTGTTGAGGATCAGATTGCCTATTATGAAGACTATGTAGCAGATCTGCAGGCAGGAACTGTTGATACCGCAACTCAGGGACAGATTGCAGCCGTTTATGGTCAGCTTGCATCTTTATATTATCAGAATGGTGATACCGATAAATATACCGAACGCTCCAAGAGAGCCAATGAAGCCTATGTAGCATATTATGAAGCTATGGTTGCGGAACAGCGCAATGCAGAAGGCGACAACCGTGCGCTGCTTGCTTCTTATCTCGAAAGCCTCAGCTCCTATTATACCAACCTTGGCGAAACCGAAAAATCCACTGCTGCCAAAACCGAATCTTTATCCTTGCAGGAAGCTTTGAACAAGGAATATGCAGCAACAGCCAAGACTGAAGCCGCATCTGCAGCAACTGATGCTGACAAGCAGTATACCGCTGCATATTATCTTACTCAGCTCGGTACTGTTTATGAAGCTCAGAGCAAAGCCGATGATGCAAAAGCAGCTTATGCCGAAGCAGCAGGATATTATGAAAAGGCAGCGCAGAATGCCAAAAATGATGATAACAAAGCCACCTATCTTATCAATTGGGGCTACTGCCTTGCCGCAACCGATGATGCAGCAGGTGCAGATGCAAAATATGAAGAAGCTATCAAGCTTGCTCCCGATAATATCGGTATTGTTCAGCCTTATATCGGCTATCTGCTCTCCAAGGGTGAAGGTATTACCGGTGAGAATGTAACCATTGCAAAAGCCAAACTGGCAGAATTTGCTCAGTATTTCACCAAGGCCGGTGATGACAAGGATACCTACGACAGCCTGGTTTATACCATCGATCTTTATGATCAGATCTTCAACAGCACCTCTTCTGAAGAAAACCATGAAGGTCATGACCACGAATAATTTTTCATAAAGTGCTATTGACGCTATGCGATGAATAAAATATCGCATAGCGTTTTTTATTGCAGAGCAGAGGTGAGACAAATGGAAGCGATGCCGCTTTTCTGGCAGGTATTTTTTTTGTCAATGCTGCCATTGGGTGAGCTGCGTGCAGCAATTCCTTTCGGGCTTGCAATGGGTATGGAACCCGTTTCTTGCTTTGCAGCAGCTTTTTTGGGCAATATGCTGCCGGTTATCCCTTTGCTTGTATTGCTTTCTCCTTTCAGTATATTTCTTTCCTGTTCAAAGAGGTTTAGTTCTCTATGGTCGAGGCTGCAGCAGCATTTGCAGAATAAAGGCGAAAAAGCGCAGCGTTATGGTGCATTTGGATTGTTCCTTATTGTTGCGGTTCCATTGCCTCTGACGGGCGCATGGAGTGGCTGCTTCATTGCCTGGCTTTTGGGAATGAGCTTCGGCAGGGCGCTGTTTGCTATCGCGGCCGGAGTTCTCGCAGCGGGTATTATGGTTTTGGCAGCAGCTTCGGGAATTTTACAGCTGCTTCATCTGAAATATGGTTTGCCTTTGCTGCTGCTTTTGCTGCTGGGAATTGTATTCTATCGACTGTTCTGTAGAAGAAAAAGAAATTAAAAGAAAAAGTAAGGCTGTCAAGTAAAAACACTTGACAGCCTTTGAGCTTTGTTGTATAATCACAAGGCAGCTTGAAAAGGAGATGCTATATGTCGGAGGATATTTTAGCCAAAAGAACAAGGATAGCAGCCCTGTTCGATATATATGGTGTCCTGCTGACAGAAAAACAGCAGGAGGCGGTCAGCCTTTTTTATGAAGAGGATTGCTCACTTTCGGAGATCGCCGAAAGCTTCAATTCCACCCGTCAGGCTGTCAATGATTTGTTGAAAAGAACCTTAACGGTTATGGAGCGTTATGAGGCAGGCCTCGGACTTCTTGCCCAACAGCAGAGAAGGGGTGCGGCAGTCGATGAATTGGAGGCTCTGCTTTTGCAAGGCGGTATCCCGCAGGATATAAGCAGCCGTGCCTTGCTCCTATTGGAAGAAATCAGGAGGTAAAACTTTGGCAAGCGGTTTATCGGAAAGATTACAAAATATTTTTGCCAAGCTTAAAGGCAAGGGCAAATTGACAGAAGCCGATGTCAATGAGGCGATGCGTGAGATACGCGTTGCTATGCTTGAAGCAGACGTCAATCTGGCAGTTGCCAAGGATTTCATCAGCAAGGTCAAAGCCCGTGCGATCGGCACTGAGGTTTTGAACAGCCTTACTCCCGGTCAGCAGGTAGTCAAAATCGTAAATGAGGAAATGATCGCCCTCTTGGGCGGCGAGCAGTCGAAGCTTATCGTTTCTTCTGCACCTCCCACCATCATTCTGATGGCAGGTTTGCAGGGCTCCGGCAAAACTACCACAACAGGTAAGCTGGCAAGATTATTAAAAAGTCAGGGCAAGCATCCGCTTTTGGCTGCTGCCGATATATATCGCCCCGCTGCGATCAAACAATTGCAGATTCTGGGCGAAAGCCAGAATATCCCCGTTTTTTCCCTCGGCGACAGTGTCAGCGCCGTAGATATTGCCAAAGGTGCGGTCGAACAGGCAAAGCGCAATGGCAATGATACAGTTATCATCGATACCGCAGGCCGTCTGCAGATCGATGAAGCTATGATGGATGAGATCGCAGCCATCCGTGATGCCGTCAATCCTACCGAGATTCTGCTCGTAGTCGATGCTATGGCAGGTCAGGAGGGCGTGAATGTCGCAAAGGCCTTCAATGAGATTCTTGCGCTCACAGGTATTGTACTCACCAAGCTCGATGGCGATACCCGTGGCGGTGTTGCTCTCTCTGTCAAGGCTGTAACAGGTCTGCCGATCAAATTCACCGGCACAGGTGAAAAAATCGAGGCTCTTGAGCCCTTCTATCCCGACCGTATGGCATCCCGAATCTTGGGCATGGGCGATGTGCTCTCCCTCATCGAAAAGGCGCAGGCTGCAGTCGATCAGGAAAAAATGGTTGAGATGGAAAAACGCCTTGCCAAGAATCAGTTCACACTGGAAGATTTTGCCGATCAGATGGAGCAGATGCGCAATATGGGCGGCATTTCCGAAATCGCAGGTATGCTTCCCGGTATGGAAAAACAGCTCAAGGGTGTGCAGCTTGATGAAAAGCAGTTTGACCGTATGGATGCGATCATCAAATCCATGACCCCCGAAGAGCGCCGCAATCCTTCCGTTATCAACAGCTCCCGCCGTCAGCGCATCGCACGCGGCAGCGGCACTCAGGTCCAGGATGTGAACCGTCTGCTGAAGCAATACGCCCAAACTCAGACAATGCTCAAGCAAATGAATTCCTCAGGTGCTATGAAGCGTATGAAAAAGGGCAAAGGCAAGGGCGGTTTCAAATTCCCTTTCTTTTAATCGGTTTATAAGAGCTTTGTCTTATAATATATATTTTGTTTTATAATTTATTTTTTAGGAGGAAAAGAAAATGGCAACAAAAATCAGATTGAGAAGACTCGGTGCAAAGAAGGCTCCCTTCTATCGTGTAGTAGTAGCAGACAGCCGCAGCCCCCGCGATGGTAAATTCATCGAAGAGATCGGCTATTATGATCCTACCACCAATCCCGCAACCATCAAAATTGATGAAGAAAAGGCTCTCAAATGGCTCAATGACGGTGCTCAGCCTTCCGACACTGCAAAAGCTTTGCTCAAAGCTCAGGGCATTCTCGCCAAAAAAGCTGCTCAATAAGCACAAAGAGGGTGAATGACAATGACTGAAGCTTCTATCATCGCTTTGGTGGAATATATGGCAAAGTCTTTGGTCGAAAAACCTGAAGAAGTTACTGTTACTGCTGCTGAGAAGGAAGGCATTATCGAGCTTTCTCTCAAAGTAGCCGAAGGTGATATGGGTAAGGTTATCGGCAAGCAAGGACGCATTGCCAAGGCTCTGCGTTCTGTTCTGAAGGCAGCCGCCGCCAAAGAAGGCAAAAAATATAGTTTGGAAATCGGCTGATGGTCAAGGAATACATCAATGTGGGCAAGATTCTGACCGCCCACGGAATCAAAGGACAATTGAAAACTGAAGTTCTGAGCGATAACCCCTTGAGATTTCTCAAGGGGCAGTCGCTTTTTG
>JAFSIU010000063.1 GCA_017439615.1 Bacillota bacterium | reverse complement strand
ATTTCATCAATAAAAAGCACGCCTCCATGAGCATTGTTCACAGCGCCCGGCTTTGGCTGCGGTATACCCTGTGAGCCTAACTGCCCTGCACCCTGATAAATCGGATCATGCACAGAGCCGAGCAAAGGATCTGCAATGCCTCTTTCGTCAAAGCGAGAGGTAGCTCCATCAATTTCAATAAAAGGAGCATTGACTCCAAACGGAGAGGCTGGACAGCTTTTGGCATAATCGAGAGCAAGTCTTGCTGCGGCGGTCTTTCCTACTCCGGGAGGACCATAGATAATAATATGCTGTGGATTCTCAACTGCCAATGCAGCCTTCAATGCTTCGATCCCATCCTTTTGACCTATTACTGCAGAGAAGTTCTTGGGGCGCATTCTTTCTGTCAGCGGCTCTGATAAATGTATTTCTCGTAAATGACGATAGCGACGCAGTTCTTCCTGATTAAGATTACCGGCAGGTTCATCGCATATATCCTTTTTCTTTTTGTTTTGCTTGTGCAGCAGCCAGAGAATCAGCACAAAGGCTATAAACATGACAAGATAAATATAAATAGCAGCAGGCATTTTTCACACTCCAAAGATTTCTGTTGTTATTATGCTATAAAACACATCAAAATTTGCGTGGAAAAAAATATAAAAATTCGGGCAGCCTGAAAGCTGCCCGGAATAACTGCTATGCTATTACATTTTCTTTTTTGCTTTTCTTTTTGCTCGTAGTTACCAAAATAGGAACATCAGATTTTTCAACTGCCTCTTTGGTAATAACGCATTTGCTGACATCATCACGTGATGGAACCTCAAACATAACATTCATCATCAAGGATTCAAGGATAGCGCGCAAGCCGCGTGCACCGGTTTTGCGGTCAATCGCCTCTTTGGCAATGGCAGCCACTGCATCGGGCTTGAATTCAAGCTCAACACCGTCAAGATCGAAAAGCTTTTTATATTGCTTGGTCAGAGCATTGCGCGGCTCAGTAAGCACCTTGACAAGAGCTGCCTCATCAAGAGGCTCCAGGGTAACAATAATAGGGAGTCGGCCGATGAATTCAGGTATGAGACCAAATTTCAACAAATCCTCAGGCAAAACCTTTGACAGAATCTCGCCATCGCTTTGTTTCTTTTTGCTCTTGATCTCAGAACCAAATCCAAGAACATTTTCTCCAAGACGTTTCTGAATAATCTCTTCCACTCCGCAAAATGCACCGCCGCAGATGAAAAGGATATTGGTGGTATCGATTTGCAGACATTCCTGATGAGGATGCTTTCTGCCGCCCTGAGGTGGAACAGAAGCAACCGTGCCCTCAATGATTTTCAGCAAAGCCTGCTGAACGCCCTCTCCCGAAACATCGCGGGTAATAGACATATTCTCGGATTTTCTGGCAATTTTATCAATTTCATCAATATAGATTATGCCTCTTTCGGCGCGCTCCATATCAAAATCAGCAGCCTGAATCAATTTGAGAAGAATATTCTCAACATCCTCACCGACATAGCCAGCTTCAGTAAGTGAAGTGGCATCGGCAACTGCAAAAGGAACATTCAGCACCTTGGCAAGAGTTTCTGCGAGGAGTGTTTTGCCGCAGCCTGTGGGACCAAGCATTACTATATTGCTCTTCTGCAACTCGACGCCATCACCGCAATCAGGATGATTGATACGCTTATAATGATTATATACAGCAACAGAAAGAGCCTTTTTGGCAGCCTCCTGACCGATGACATAGTCATCCAGAATTGCTTTGATTTCTTTGGGAGTGGGAAGCTTTTCATCCTCATCACTGATCATGATTTCTTCCATATCCTCAGCAATGATTTCAGTACATAATTCAATGCATTCATTGCAAATATATGCACCCGGACCTGAAATCAGCTTTTTGACCTGATTCTGATTCTTGCCGCAGAAGGAACATTTGATGATATCGTGGATATCGATATTGTCGGACATAGGGACCCCCTTATCTCTTATGCTTGATTACTTCGTCAATGAGGCCATATTCTTTTGCCTCTGCTGCTGACATAAAATAATCTCTTTCTGTGTCATTCATAATTTTTTCCAAAGACTGTCCTGTGCGCTGAGCAAGGATCTCATTCAATTCCTTTTTCATGCGCAGAATTCTCTTTGCCTGAATCTCGATATCTGTTGCCTGTCCCTGAGTGCCGCCGGAGGGCTGATGAATCATGATCTCACTGTTGGGAAGTGCAAAACGCTTGCCGGGATCACCTGCTGCCAAAAGGAAAGCGCCCATCGAGGCTGCCATACCGAGACAGATGGTGGAAACGGGACAAGTAAGATACTGCATTGTATCATAAATTGCCATACCTGCGGTAATTGAACCGCCGGGGCTGTTGATATAAAGCTTGATATCCTTATCGGGATCATCGGCTTCCAAAAACAGCATTTGTGCAATAATACTGTTGGCAACAGCATCATCGACCTGACTGCCGAGGAAAATAACTCTGTCCTTCAGAAGTCTTGAATAAATATCATAGGAACGCTCACCCTTTGAGGT
>JAFSIU010000062.1 GCA_017439615.1 Bacillota bacterium | reverse complement strand
GAGGACGGCAGAAAGCAGCTTGATGATGCCAAGGCTGAACTGGACTCTGCCGGGAAACAGATAGAAGATGGCAGAAAAGATCTCGAAGCGGGCGAAAAGGAATTGGCAGATAATAAGGTTCTGCTCGATAATGCAGGAAAAGAATTGGCTGCTGCCAAAGAACAGCTTTCCAAGGGACGTGCAGAATATGAAGCAAATAAATCAGCTGCCGAAGCGCAGTTCTCCGCCGCTTATACTGAATTGGAGCAGGGCGAAGCCGTCCTTGCTGCAGGAAAAGCGGAATATGAGCAAGGTGTGGCTGCTGCTGCAGGCTTGCAACAGCAGATGGAACAGATAAAGCAAGCTTTGGGTGAAAACAGTGAGCAATATCTTGAAGCTGCAGCACAATATCAGGCATTGAATGCACAGCTTGAAGCTGCTGCAGTACAGTTGGCTGAAAATGAAGCGAAACTGATTGCAGGTCGTACCGAGCTGCAGAAGCAGGAGCAGCAGGTTATGAGTGCTCTCGCTGCAGGTCTTGCCGAAATTGAAAAAGGTGAAGCTGACTATGCGGCAGGCTATGCCGAGTATCAGGCAGGTGTGGCTGCATATAATGCAGGTGCTGAGCTTCTGAAAGAAAAACGCGCTGAATTTGAGCAGGGAGTCAGAGATTATGAGCAGGGCAAGCTTGATTATGAGCAGGCCGAGGCCGATTTTTTGACAGGTGTTTCCGAATATGAAGATGGCGTAAAGGCTTATGAAGATGGCGTGGCCGAGCTCGAACAGGCAAAAATTGATTATGCTGAGGGCTTGGCTGAATACGAAGACGGCAAACGCGAATATGAAGAAGGCTTGGCAGAGTTCGAACAGGAAATAGCCGATGCAGAAGCTGAGATAGCTGATGCTGAGGCAGAGCTTGCCGATCTTGAAATGCCCGAATGGTATATTTTTACCCGCAGCGATAATCCTGCCTATGCAGAATATGGTGAGAATGCTGAGCGAATCAATAATATCGCCAAGGTTTTTCCGGTTTTCTTTGTTTTGGTAGCAGCACTTGTATGTCTGACAGGTATGACACGAATGGTTGATGAACAACGTACACAAATCGGTACCATGAAAGCACTTGGCTATAAAAACGGACAGATAATGGTGAAATATTTGTTTTATGCATTGACTGCTTCGGTGCTTGGTGCATTGATCGGTCTTGCTGTCGGCACCCGTGTTTTTCCGTGGGTCATTATCACTGCCTATGGCATGATGTATGATATGCCGACACTGCTTACGCCTTTCGACTTTGAATTAGGAGCATATTGTGTTGCTGCTACGATCGTTTGTGTCAGCATCACTGTCTGGGCATCCTGCCGCAGCTGTCTTAAACAGGAACCGGCCCAGCTTATGCGTCCCAAAGCTCCGCCCGCAGGCAAGCGTGTTTTTCTTGAAAGAATAGGCTTCTTCTGGAATCGTCTTGATTTCAGCAAGAAGGTTTCCGTGCGCAATATCGTCAGATACAAAAAACGTATGCTTATGACCATAGTCGGCGTCTCCGGCTGTACAGCACTTTTGCTGACAGGCTTTGGCTTGCGTGATTCAATCGGTGATATCATCAGCAAGCAATTTGGTGATATTTGGAAATATCAGGTGATAGCAGCCTTTGATGAGAATGCTGCTGCCGAGGACTATCAATTTGCCATTGATGCAGCAGCACGCTTTTCGGACACTGCTTTGGGAATGAAGACAGTGCAGAAGAATTTTGATGTCGAAACTCCCAAGAAAACATTTTCTGCAACCGTTTTGATCCCGGAAGATGCAGAGCTGCTCGACAAATTTGTTAATCTCCATTCCAGGACCAAAGATGAGAGCTATACTCTTCATCAGGGTGAATGCATCGTCAGCGAAAAGCTTGCCAAAATGGCAGGCAAAAATGTAGGAGATGAGATAATATTGCTCGATGACGGCAAGGAGATCAGGATCCGCATCAGTGCAATAACAGAGCATTATGCAAATCACTATGTCTATATGACAGCGGCTGATTATGAAAGCTTGTTCGGAGAAAATCTTCAGTTCAATACAATGCTTCTGAAAACGGGGGCATTATCTGCTGAAAATGAATCTGTTTTAGCCGAAGAATTGCTGAAAAATGACAACATTCTGCAGGTAAATATGACTTCTGATATCCGCAGCGGATTTGAGGATATGATAAAGATTCTTGATTTCGTTATGATAGTCCTTATTTTGTCTGCCGGTGCACTTGCCTTTGTCGTTCTTTATAATCTGACAAATATCAATATCAATGAGCGCATAAGAGAGATTGCTACCTTGAAGGTTCTCGGCTTCCGCAGCGGCGAGGTCAGTTCATATATTTTCCGTGAAAATATCATTATTACAATGCTCGGTGCTGTTGCAGGTCTGCTTCTGGGCTATTTCCTTGCAATGTTTGTTATTCAGACTGCTGAAGTTGATATGGTCATGTTCGGCAGAGAAATCTATCTCGGCAGTTATATAATGTCTTTTGTCGTAACAATGTTTTTCTCTTTGGTTGTTTCTCTTGTTATGCGTCGCAGCCTGGATAAAATCAGTATGGTCGAGTCCCTGAAATCAGTTGAATAAAGCAAATGTGATTATAATAAAAAGAGTATGGTGAGAACCATACTCTTTTTGCTTGCCCTATCATTTGGGATCTTTGTATTATTGCGGTCTTTTGAATTGATTCTTGCGCAGAGCATCAATTGCAATGAAAAGCATAAGTGCTGCCAGACATGCTAAAACAGTAAAAACAGCATTGGAACCGATATTGATATCTGCTATCGAGGAATGTTTGCTGTTGAAGAATAGTGCATAAACACCGATTACCATTGCAGTGCCGACAGAGGATGCCAGATTTCTGAGGCTGCTCAGAATGCAGGTGCCGTGTGTAAGCTTATTCTGAGGAAGAGTGTTTGTGATAACAATGGTCATTGTCATTGAAATCGTACCGGTGCCGGTGATATAAGCACCGTAAAGCAGACAGATAAGAGGCAGTGAGGGTTCTGGTATGATTATATAAAGTGTTGCTGAACTGATGATTACCAAAGCCCATATCAAAATGATCGGTTTGAAATATTGCTTATCGATAAGCTTGCCGAACAATGAGGGGATAATTGCTGCCGCAATTGTTCCCGGCAGCAATACCATTGCGGTGTCTGTGGTGGAAATTGCAAGTTTATCAAAAAGATAAATCGGAACAAAAACCTTGCAGGAATTGCACAATACAGAAATGAACAGCGCAACGGTGAGAGCCTTGCGGAAGGTCTTGATTCTAAATGTTTGCAGATCAATGAAAGGATGAGCAAGCTTGTTTTGTCTTGTTATGAAATAGTAAAGCGCCATTGCGCTAATCAGCAGCATTGCAGCTATCGGCAGAGTCAAACCATTGTCCGGCAGAATGCTCAAGGAATAAAGCAGCAAGCCCGCTCCAAGTGCGACACTGAAAAAGGAAGCTGCATCAAAAAGGCTTTCTTGTTTGTCGCTGTAATTTTCAAGATATTTGTAAGCAAGCGCCAAAAATACTGCAATAAACGGCAATACTATCATGAATACGCTCTGCCAGCCGATATTGTCAGTAAGATATCCGCTGCACAAAACTGCAATGATCGGCGAAGCTCCTACTATGGCATTGACAACTGCAAATACCTTACCGCGATGTTCGATATTGACAACACTGTTGAAAACGAGAAAAATTCCCGGCATATAAAGACCGATGCAAATGCTTTCCAATATTCTGCCAATCATCAATATAGTGAAATTAGGGGCAAATGTAGCGCAAAGTGTGCCGACAAGGAATAGCCATAAAGATGCAATAACGATTTTTCGAGTTCCGAATCGTGCATAAGCAGCAGGGCTGATCAGCATCATGATTCCAAGCATCAGGAAGCTGGCAGTCACGAGCATCTGACCGATATTGGCATTGATGCCCATATCTGCCAAAACGGAAGGAAGGGCTGTGGTAAGAGATGCGGAAACAAATGTTCCCATAAAAGACAGCCCGTTCATAATAACAAGTGTGATTATTCCTTTTTTGGTGATGATCTTAGCCAAAATAAACTCCTGTTTGCTTCAAAAAATAAAAAGTGCTAAATGAATAATTGTAAACTGTAATTATTATAATACAAATCGTCATATTAAGTCAATTTCCTTTAAAAAATTTTTTTAAAATGAGAAATTTGCAAAAAAGCAGGAATTTGCGATTTCAAAGCGAATTAAGCCAAAAAAGGAGGCTGGAATTGTGGCAAAAAGTATGACTGGTTAATGCAGAGAGTCCATGGCTTGCGGAGATTATAATATTACAATTGAAATCAAGTCGGTTAACAGCCGTTTTCTTGAAGTCAACACGCGTTTCCCCAGACAGTTCGCTGCCTGCGAAGATGATGCAAAAAAGCAGGTACAGGCTTTGCTTAAAAGAGGCAAGGTTGATATCTACCTAAGTTATGAGTATAAAAATGGCAAAAGACCACCAATAAGTATTGACAAACAGGCAGCCATCGCGTATTATAATGAATTAAGAGACCTGTGTGATTTATGTGGCATTTCGGAGAATCTGTCGCTGCTGCAGATCTGCAGTTTCCCTAATGTTATGCAGACAGTTGATATATCAATGGAAGATGAAGATCTGCCCAAAACAGTGCTTGCTTGTTTGCATGCTGCAGCAGATTCATTGATCAATCTGAGACAACAGGAAGGCGAAAGGCTGAAAGTTGATTTGCTGCAGAGAGTGGATTATCTGGAGAAACTTGTTGCACAAATCACCGTGCTTGCCCCTCAGGTTGCTGCTGATTACAGGGACAAGCTGATTGAGAGGATGACAAAGGTTCTGCAGGAAGTGCCGATCGACGAAGCACGTATTCTGCAGGAAGCAGCAATTTTCGCAGACAAGTCGGATATTGCTGAGGAATTGACAAGATTGGGAAGCCATATCGAGCAATTCAGAGAAACTATGACAAGCAATGAGCCCATCGGACGTACGCTTGATTTCATAGTTCAGGAAATGAATAGGGAAGTGAATACTATTGGCTCAAAAGCGAACTTTACCGCCATTACTAAGCTCGTTATTGAAGCAAAAAGCGAATTGGAAAAGGTTCGCGAGCAGGTGCAGAACCTGGAATAGCATTCATTCTTTATTATAAATTATCCCGTTTGCAAAAATATTTGGAGGTGTATTATTATGGCAATTCCGAAATTATCCCCTGAAGAAAGAGCAAAAGCATTGGCAAAAGCTCAGAAAATCCGCAGTGAGCGTATGGAAGCTCGCAAACAGCTCAAGAGCGGTGCTTTGACCTTGGAAGCCGTTTTGGCAAGCGAAGACGAAGTATTTGCAAAGATGAGAGTTAAATATTTGCTCGAATCTCTTCCTCAGGTCGGCAAAATCACTGCTGCTAAAATTATGGAAGAAGTCGGCATTGATGATGCCCGCAGAGTTCAGGGCCTTGGCAACAGACAAAAGGCTGCTTTGCTTGAAAAGCTTTCCTAATTTTAATTTTTAATGATGAAAAGGATACCGGGTAGGTTTTCAGAATCTATCCGGTTATCTTAATTTTTTAGGAATTGATTAGTTTTTGTTTAAGACTAATCAATATCATTTAGTATTTCCATCGATAGGTTATAGATTATGTGTAAAAAGGGAAAATTAGTAGTATTATCCGGTCCTTCCGGCGTAGGCAAGGGAACCATTTGTCAGATTCTTTTGGACAAACATCCTGAACTGCGCTATTCTGTTTCCGCCACTACGCGAGCTCCGCGTGATGGTGAAGAAGATGGTGTCAATTATTATTTCATGAGTAGGGAATGCTTTCTCGGCATGGTGAAAGATGACGGCTTTTTGGAATGGGCTGAGCTGTTTGGCAATTGCTATGGCACACCTGCCTTTGCAGTTGATAGCTTTATTGAAGACGGCAAGTCGGTCATTCTTGAGATTGATACTCAGGGAGCCTTGCAGGTCATGCAAAAAAGACCTGAGTGTGTTTCCTTATTTATTTTGCCTCCGTCAATCGAGGTTTTGGAGCAGCGTATCAGAGGTCGTGCGACTGAAAAAGAAGAAGACATCGTTCTGCGTCTGCAGCGCGCTTCTGCCGAATTGGAGTTAGCAGCACATTATCGTTATCAGGTTGTTAATGATGATTTGCAAAGGTCTGTGACGGAAATAGAAAATATTTTTAGGCAAGAAGATATTCTGCCTGCAATCGTTTAAAAGGAGTGTATTTTATTATGATGAACAGTCCCCGCCTGGATGAGATGATGGATCAGTTTGATTCCAAGTATACTTTGGTTATTGTTGCAGCCAAAAGAGCTCGTCAATTAACTGAAGAAAATGCTCAGGAACTGCATGAAAAGCATATTAATCCTGTTTCTCTGTCATTGAGCGAGATCGCAGCACAAAAGATCGCCTATCGCAAGGATAATGAATAACAAATTTAATATCATCATGGAGGGCAAGCTATGATCACTTATTTCACCTCGGAATCAGTAACAGAAGGTCATCCCGATAAAATCGCCGATCAGATTTCTGATGCGGTGCTTGATGCAATTATGGCACAGGATCCCGCCGGTCGTGTAGCCTGCGAAACTTTCGTAACCACCGGGCAAGTGCTTGTTGCCGGTGAAATCACCACAAATTGTTATGTTGATATCCCTGCCATCGCGCGTGAAACCGTAAAAGAAATCGGTTATGATAACGCCGTTTATGGTTTTGACTATAAAACCTGCTCTGTTATCACTGCTGTTGATGGACAGAGTCCTGATATCGCAATGGGTGTTGACAAGGCATTGGAACAAAAAGAAGGCGCTGTTGATGCAGAATTCGCCATTGGTGCAGGCGATCAGGGCATGATGTTCGGTTATGCCTGCGATGAGACCAAGGAGCTTATGCCTTTGGCTGCCAGCCTCGCACATAAGCTCTGCCAGAGATTGACCAAGGTACGCAAGGATGGTATGGTCGATTATCTGCGTCCTGATGGCAAAGCTCAGGTAACCATCGAATATGAAGATGGTGTTGCCAAGAGAATTGACACTGTTGTTGTATCCACTCAGCATGCTGCAGAAGTAGAAATAGCAGATTTGCGAGCATTCATCAAAGAATTTGTCATTCTTCCGGTATTGCCCGCAGATATGATCGATGATAATACCAAGTATTATATCAATCCTACAGGACGCTTTGTAGTCGGAGGCCCTATGGGCGATACCGGTCTTACAGGCAGAAAGATTATTGTTGATACATATGGCGGTGCTGCCCGCCACGGCGGCGGTTGCTTCTCCGGCAAGGATCCGACGAAGGTTGACCGTTCTGCTGCTTATATGGCTCGCTATATCGCAAAGAATATTGTTGCTGCTGGTCTTGCAAAACGCTGTGAGGTACAGCTTGCTTATGCTATCGGTGTTGCCGAGCCTGTCAGCTTGTTTGTTGAAACCTTCGGTACTTCTGAATATACCTCCGAGCAGCTTGAAAAATTGGTTCGCCGTCATTTCGATATGCGTCCTGCTGCTATCATCGCTGCTTTTGATCTCCGCCGCCCCATCTATAAGCAACTGGCTGCTTATGGCCATATGGGTCGTGAGGAATTGGGCGTTGCTTGGGAAAAGACAGATAAAGCTGATGCGCTGAAACAAGATATCTAATCATATTTGCTATATGATAATCAAAAAGACGAAGCATTTTTGCTTCGTCTTTTTATGTCTATATATAGGTTTGTTTTGTGCGACAAATTAAAGAATTATACATTATATTGTTTTTTTGAAACTCAAAGGACTATTTTGTTGTTCTTTTTTGCAGCTTGAAGTAAATTTTTGGCACAAAAAACAATGCAAAATCAGCGAAAAATACTTGACATATGGGGCGAAATAGAGGAAAATGGAGTAAAGTGGAATGAGTTCCGCTGTCTTTTGCTATATTTCAATAGTTTTATGCAATAATTGCCTGATGAGATTATAGCACAAAAACCGTGAGTTTTAAACAGGGAGGTGAGAGCATTGTTCAAAGGTGAACACAAATTTAATATCGACGACAAGGGACGCGTGATTATTCCTGCAAAAATGCGTGAGGCATTAGGAACCGAATTTGTTTTGGTCAAAGGCTTTGAAAAATGCCTCTCACTGTATTCTCAGGAGGCTTGGGCTTTGCGTGAACAGGAGTTGCTGCAGCAATCCGCAGACAAGGCGGAAGCAAGAGCTTTTATCCGTCTTTATCTTTCCGGTGCTGAGGATATGGAATTGGACAAGCAGGGCAGAGTGGTCATTCCTCCTGCATATCGTGAATATGCATCACTTGCAAAAGAAGTAACTATCATTGGTGCGGGAAGCAGCATCGAGATTTGGGCTGTTGATGCTTGGCAGGCGTATAAAGCAAAATATGCAGGTCAATTCGAGCAGTTGGCAGAAAAAATGGCGGCTCTTCTTTAGTCTGCGAGGTGGCTTATGTCTGAATTTACACATATTCCCGTAATGATGAATGAAGTGCTGCAGGGCTTAAAGCTGCACGACGGTGGTCTTTATGTCGATTGTACAATGGGCGGCGCAGGACATTCCGAGGCAATTCTTAAAAACTGCGATTGTCGTCTGATTGCCATTGATCAGGATGATGAAGCAATTGCTGCAGGCACAAAGAGACTTGCTCCTTATGGCGATCGCAAACAAATTGTCAGAAGTAATTTCAGCAAGCTTGCAGAAATCGGTCAGGAGCTTGGTATCATCGGTCAGGTCGATGGTATACTGATGGATATCGGCGTTTCTTCTCATCAGCTTGATACTGCCGAAAGAGGCTTTTCTTATATGCATGATGCCCCTTTGGATATGCGTATGGATAAATCCTCTGAATTCAGTGCTTATGATATTGTTAATGGCTACAGTGTGGAGGAATTGACAAAGGTACTCTATACCTATGGCGAAGAAAAATGGTCAAAGCGTATTGCGGAATTCATTGTTGAAGCAAGAAATAAAAAAAATATTGAAACGACCTTTGAATTGACAGAAATCATCAAAGCAGCAATTCCCGTTGGTGCCCGCGAAAAGGATCAGCATCCTGCTCGCCGCAGCTTTCAAGCCCTGCGCATCGAGGTAAATCAGGAATTGGCAGTGCTTGAAAAGGCAATAGATGCTGCGGTCGGACTTTTGAAGCCGGGAGGCAGGCTGGTGATAATCAGCTTCCATTCACTTGAAGACCGAATTGTCAAGGAGAGATTTCGTTATCTGGCATTGGATTGCATCTGTCCGCCAGAATTTCCGGTTTGTCGCTGCAGCAAAAAGCAAGAGGTGAAGATAATCACCCGCAAGCCGCTTGTCCCGACAAAAGATGAAGAAGAAATAAACCCCCGCTCACGCAGCTCCAAGCTGCGTATAGCGGAGAAAATATGAATTATCAGGTAATATGAAAAAAGGAGGCAGCATATCTTGTTAGCAGAGCAAAGACAGCAATATACATCAGCAGAATATGAAGAGCTCCGTTCAAAAGAAAGAAAAAAGGCTCTCAAACTGATCAGCCGGAATAAGCAGCAGCGTATTATGAAAATCACATTGATGTGCTTGGTATGCTTTATTTTTGCTGTCAGCTTTTTCTATGTTGCCATTGTTACAGAAAGCTATAATATTGCTTATGACATCAATGCGATACGTAGTGACATTCAGGCAATGGAAAAACAAAAGGATATAATGAGTCTTGAGGTTGCGGCTCTCGCTTCCATGGAACGTATAGAGCCTTTGGCAATGTCTATGGGTATGGTTTATCCTGAAATCTCGGATAAAGTATTTGTGGCATATGCACCTGCAGCTGTTGCCGAGAATGCTTCAGTTATGGCAGCGGCTCCTGATGTGGAAATAGAGCTGCTTGACAGCGTTCAGGCTGCTGATGAGATTTCTTTTGGAAGTAAGGTGCTCAGAGTTTTGGGCAGTCTCTTTGGCGGACATTTCAATATCGGAGCAGAGTGAGGACAATGATCCTTGGAGGGAATACATTTGGCATCGGAAAGGACTAATTTACGCAAAAAAATCACTGGACTGCTAATTTTTGTTTTAGCAGTATTGTGTGTGGTTTTTTTGCGTTTGGTATATTTGCAGATATTCCAGAATGAGTATTGGCAGCAGCAGGCAGCCAATGCAAGAACCCGTGAAACACCCATAATCGCAGAGCGCGGAGATATTTATGATCGCAATGGCAATATTCTTGCAATCTCCATCAGCTCCGATTCGGTATATGTCAATCCCAATGAAATTAAAAAAGCCAAGATCGATGATGCCAAAAAAGCCGAAATGGCAACTTTTCTGAGCAATCTGCTTGAATTGGAATATGAAGGCGTGATGAAAAAGCTTGAAGCTGATTCGACATTCATCTGGCTCAAACGAAAAATCGATTTTGATATCAGCAGTCAGATAGAAGCCGCGGATTATGTCGGTATTGAAATCATGGAGGAGCCGCGCCGCTATTATCCCAAGGGCACACTTATGGCTCAGGTGCTCGGCTTTGCAGGTGTTGATAATCAAGGCCTGGAGGGAATTGAGCGTGCATATGACGATATATTAAAGGGTGTCGACGGAACGATTCTCACTGAATATGATGCCCGCAGCAATGAGGTGCCTCAGGCTGTGCATAAGCTTGTTGATGCTCAGGACGGTCAGGGCTTGGTGCTGACACTTGATGAAAATATACAATATTTCTGTGAACGTGCGATCGCTGATATAATGGCATGGGAAGAACCGCCTACTGCAGCTTCCATTCTTGTTATGGGTACCAAAACTGGTGAAATACTTGCCATGGCGATGAGCGGCGCGGGTGATCCCAATGAATTCGGCAGCTATGGCAGCAGCGGCTTCCGCAATCGTTTGGTTACCGATTCTTATGAGCCGGGGTCCACCTTCAAAATGTTCACGACAGCTATCGCGCTTGAAGAAGGCGTTGTGAATGAAAACAGTACTTTCTATGATCCGGGCTATATTATGGTCGGTGATAACAAAATCAAATGCTGGCGTCATTACAAGCCGCATGGCGAGCAAAAGCTGCTGGACACTTTGAAAAATTCATGCAACCCTGCCTTTGTCGAAATGGGCTTTATGATAGACGCCAAGGAAAAAGGTCTTTTTTATAAATATATCACTGCCTTTGGGTTCGGTTCATCCACGAATATCGGTCTTTCCGGCGAATCATCCGGTATTATGATCGCGGAGAAGAATGTAACAAAGCTTGATCTTGCAACAATGTCTTTCGGACAGAGCGTCTCTGTTACCCCTTTGCAAATGGTTTCGGCAGCTTCGGCAATTGCCAATGGCGGAACATTGCTGCAGCCCCAAATAATCAAACAAATCCTCGATGCCGACGGCAATGTGATTCAGGATTTTGGAATCAAGACTGTCCGTCAGGTCATATCCGAGTCAACCTCACGGAAAATGTGTGAGTTTCTGGAAGAAGTTGTAGCCAATGGTACAGGTCGTTCTGCTTATGTCGAAGGCTATCGCGTGGCAGGCAAAACGGGTACTGCACAAAAAGCCGGTGCAGGCGGCTATCAGGAGGGCAAATATGTTGCATCCTTCTGCGGCTTTGCTCCTGCAAATGACCCTGAAATAACAGTACTTGTTCTCATTGATGAACCTTCCGGTGCATTGTATCAGGGCGGACAGGTCGCAGCTCCTGTAGCACAGATCATTTTTTCTGAGGTCCTGAGATATCTCGGCGTAACAGCACAGACATCCGAAGAAAGTATCTGCGCCGATATTGATCTGACAACTTTTGTCGATGTTCCCGATTTGCGCAATCTTTCCTACGAAGATGCCGCACAGGTGCTGAAGCTTTATGGTCTGACTGCAAAGAAGCAGGGCAGTGGTACCAGAGTTGTTGCACAGTCTTATTCCGCAAACGAAAAGCTTATGATAGGCACTGAGGTTATATTGACGATGGGCACGGGCAGCGACTCTCTCTTTGTTCCGGATCTTACAGGCTTTTCTTTGGGCGAAGCAACTAATATATTGAGTGCCTATGGACTGAAACTGAAATCAAGTGGCAGCGGCTATGTACATGAACAAATTCCGCAGCCGTCAACAGAAGTAACAAAAGGAAAACTGATTGAATTGATTCTTTCAGAAGAAGATGAAACAGATGCAGATATGAATGTTGTCGCACCCTAAAAGGAGGATAATATGCTCATTCAGGATATATTAAAAGGTGTTGAATTGAAAAGCTTTTCCGGTAACCCGGAAGATGAAATTCAAGCAATAGCCTATGATTCACGTAAGGTAATGCCGGGCGGTGTTTTTTGTGCAATCAGCGGTAGCAAGCAAAACGGACTTGATTTTTTGCCGCAGGCTTATGAAAAAGGCGCGATTCTGATAGTTGCTGAGGAAATGCCTTCTGAAACAAAAGATGGTGTTTCATATGCAGTGGTTGTGTCTGCTCGTGCTGCACTTTCACAAATGTCTGCCAATTGGTTCATGCATCCCGAGCAGAAATTGCATATTGTCGGTGTAACAGGAACAAATGGTAAAACCACCACAACAAAACTTATCAAATGGCTTTGGGAATATTATGGACAGAAATCGGGACTCTTGGGTACCATAAACAATATGGCAGGCGGCAAGGTAATAGCTTCCACACATACAACTCCTGAAAGTCTTGAGCTTTTTGAGCTGTTGGATATAATGTATGATGAGGATTGCCGCAATGTTGTGATGGAAGTATCCTCTCATGCTCTTGATCAGGGCAGAACAACCAATGTCGGTTTTGCAGGCGCAATATTCACAAATCTGACACAGGATCATCTTGATTATCATGGCACAATGGAAGAATATATGAATGCCAAGCTGAAGCTTTTCAGCGGTCTTGCAGCTAATGCCTATGCAGTGATCAATGCTGATGACCCTGTTGCTGAGCATTTCATTAATGCCTGCCGCTGCAGAGTTTTCACATATGGCATGAAAGAGGATGCAGTATTCAGAATAAAAGATTATCATATTGATGCCTCAGGCACTTCCTTTGAGGTCTGCTATGAAGGCAGGGATTACAGGCTGCATACCCCTTTGACAGGCCGCTTCAATATTTATAATACTGCAGCTGCTGCAGCTGCTGCTTTGGCAGAAGGTATGCAGATGGAGGCAATTATCGAATGCCTTTCCTATTCTCCGCAGGTCGCGGGACGTTTCGAAAAGGTTGATGCGGGGCAGGAGTTTATGGTCATTGTGGATTATGCCCATACTCCCGATGGCTTGCAAAATGTACTTTCGACCGCGCGTGAGCTGAATCCGAATCGATTGATAGCTGTATTCGGCTGCGGCGGTGACAGAGATAAAACCAAACGCCCTATTATGGGAGCAATTGGCGCAGAGCTTGCCGATTATTGTATTATCACCTCTGATAATCCCCGCACCGAAGACCCTGATGCAATTGTTGCAATGGTTGCTGAAGGTGTCCGTGGTAAAAACTGCGAATATGAAATTATTGTTTCCCGTCGGGATGCGATAAAACGAGCTGTCAATATTGCGCAAAAGGGAGATGTAATAGTCATCGCAGGCAAGGGGCATGAAGATTATCAGATCATCGGCACCGAGAAGATACATTTCGATGACAGGGAAGAGGCAGCCTCCGCCATTATGGCGCTTTGGGAGAATGCTTAACCCCGGGAATCCTGTCTGGCAATCTTTATGAATAAGTCAGACAGCAAAAGCCTGTTAATCAATATTTCTGTTGGGAGATCGTTATGGATTCAATGTTGTTTGCAGCACTTGCTGCTATTATTATCAGTTTGGTTTTATATCCTTTGACAATTCCTTTGCTGCACCGTCTGAAATTCGGACAGAATATCCGCTCGGACGGTCCTCAAAGTCATTTGAAAAAAGCAGGAACTCCTACAATGGGCGGTATTGTCATGCTGCCTGCCGCTATTTGTGCTGCACTGATTTTCGGTGCGGCATCTCCTGCTGTTTGGGTGCTTTTTATTTCCTTTCTTGCTTTTGGTCTCATCGGTCTCACCGATGATTTGATGAAAATAGCTTTTCATCGTTCACTCGGCCTTTCTGCCAAGCAAAAGCTTGTTGCTCAATTCCTCATCGCATTCATAGTTCTGTTTATAATTGTTAAATATCTGGGCGGCGGCACAAGTGTATATATCCCTTTGATCGATTATAATCTTGATCTTGGCTGGGTCTATTATCCCTTGCTGGCATTCTTCTTTGTCGGTATGGTCAATGCTGTCAATCTTACTGATGGGCTTGACGGACTTTGCGGCGGTGTTTCCGCAATAGTTTTTGCTGCCTTTGCAGTGATATGCGCTTGTGGTTTTATCGCAGCACCAATTGCCGGTATCGAATATGACAAGTTGGCCATTGCTGCATGCGCTCTCGTCGGTGCCTGCATCGGCTTT
>JAFSIU010000061.1 GCA_017439615.1 Bacillota bacterium | reverse complement strand
GCAATGCTAAAATTACGGTTATCTTTATAAAGATGGAGAGATAACCGGCAATGGGCTTTAAAAAAGATACTTTTGTTGGTATGTTGTTGCACTGCAAACCTCACTTAATTTGTTTTCTGCAAAACTGATTGTGAAAGTAAGTGCGATGGCAATCCGAACTGCCTTGAGATAAAAGATAAAACTCCTTGAAGGATAAAACTTTCAAGGAGTCCTCAAACAAAATAAAAAGAGCTTTCACCCTACGGACTTTACATGCCGTAGTAAACGCTGTAAAGGCGCCAATGAAAGCTCTTTGGCGGAGATGGAGGGATTCGAACCCCCGGACGGTTTGACCCGTCAACTGATTTCGAGTCAGCCTCGTTATGACCACTTCGATACATCTCCGTAAATATTTATTTTCTTTGAAATTATACAGAAAAGCTCTGCTTTTGGCAAGTCTTATTTGCAATCAAGCAGAAAAGCTGACACTGAAATCAGCTGTCAGACTTTTCCTGTATTGGGAATAAGATGATAATTTTTGTTCCTTCATTCGGTTTGCTTTCAAGATTTATTTCTGCACCGTGCAGCAATGCAGTATGCTTGACAATAGAAAGTCCCAAACCTGTTCCGCCTGTTTCACGGGAGCGGCTTTTGTCCACGCGATAAAACCTTTCGAAAACACGTGATTGTTCCTGAGGCTCAATACCAATACCTGTATCAATAACACTGACAAACGCCTTGCCGGCATGATTGCCGATATTAACGATAACACTGCCATCGGGGCGGTTATATGCAATGGCATTATCACAAAGATTGAACAACATTTCATGGAGCAAGCCTCTGATACCCAAAACGGTCTGACTCTCACCGCCCAAGCGCAGGCTGATGCCCCTTGATACTGCCTTGGGCTGCAATTCCTCGATGACACTTTCTGCAAGTCCATATAATTCGACAGGGTGGAATTCAGCCTTGATATCACCCTCATCAAGCATTGAAAGATGAATAATATCTTCAATCAAGGCAAGCAGGCGTTCTGCTTCTTTATGTATTTTACCGCCGAATTGCGGGATGTCTTCAGGCTTGGCAATTCCGGCCTTAATAAGCTCTGCATAACCCATTATGGAAGTTAAAGGAGTTTTCAACTCATGAGAAACATTGGCAGAAAACTCGCGGCGCAGTTTTTCGGCATTTGCCTTTTCGGTTATATCTCTGGCAAAAAACACACAGGCTGTTCCGCCACTGCTCTGTACAGGTGTAAAGGAAACTGCATAACTGCGGCCATATTTTTGCAGACTGCATTCTGATTCCCTGCCTTCATAAGCTGCTGTTGCAGCCTGAACAAAGCAGGCTTCACGACAAAGTTCAATGTAGCTTTTGCCATTCAGTACAGAAGAGCCAAACAGCTCTTTGGCGCGATAATTGGCAGAGAGCACTCTCTTATCCTTGCCCAAAATCACCATCGCTTCACTCATATTGTCTGTGATATCAAGAAACTCTTCCTGCTTGCTTTGCAGCTGATGCATCTGATCCGCGATTTTTTGCTGCTGATTATTCAATTTTGTCAGTAAAGAATTCAATTCCTCATATGCCGGCATGACAAAGGGACGTTCGGGATCAATTTCATTGATAGGCCGCATTATCCTCTTTGTCTGGAAATGCGCTGATAATGCCGCCAACAACAAAGCCAGTGCTGATACCAACAGCAAAGAACCAAGCATTTCATCGAGCAGCTTTGGAAGCATAGCTGCTCGAAAATCACTGTCAACAACAGGCAGAATAAGCACAACTGTTATCAGCTGCACCAAAAAAGCTGTTATGAAAATCCCCCAGAAAATCCTTTTTTTCATTTCTTTGCTTCGCCTATTCTGTATCCGACACCTCTTACGGTTTCGATATATTGTTTTTCTTCGCCGAGCTTTTGTCTCAGGGTGCGCACATGCACATCAACAGTACGCGTTTCACCGTCAAAATCATAGCCCCAGATATTTGCCAAAAGCGTCTCACGCGTGAGCACTCTACCTTCATTTTTCAGCAACAATTCCAAAAGTGCAAATTCCTTTAAGGTCAGGCTTATCAGCTCACCGCTGACGGTTACAGTATGCGCAGCGGTATTGATCTGCAGATCTTTATATACATATCCGCTGCTCTGCGGAAGATTTATGCTGCGACGCAGAACAGCCTTGACACGGGAAACGAGCTCCATCATACCAAAGGGCTTGGCAATATAATCATCAGCACCTAGATCAAGTCCCCTAACCTTGTCATATTCACTGCTTTTGGCTGTCAGCATGATAACAGGCAGCTTTTGTCCCTCTGCCTCGCTTTTAATACGGCGCAATATCTCCAGACCGTCCATATCGGGCAGCATGATGTCAAGCAGAACCAAATGCGGTTTCTGCTTGGCAAAGGCTTCAAAAAACTCTGCAGCAGATGCAAAGCCGCGAGCCTCAAAGCCTGTATTTTGCAGGGTATATATCACCAGATCCCTGATACTGTTATCATCCTCGACACAATAAATCATTTTTCAAACCTCTTTTTCATTCCTTATGCTTGCCGGTGATAGCAAATTCCACCCATTCGGCAATATTGGTGGCATGATCGCCTATGCGCTCCAGATATTTTGCTATCATAAGAATATCTAAAGCCTTGTCACCTGCAGTTTTATCTTCTGCAATAAGGGTCACCAAATCATTTTTGACCGTCAGGAAAAGATTATCCGCTATATCATCATCGGCAATGACCTTTTCAGCCAAAGACAGATCATGCTTGACAAAGGCATCAATGCTTTCTGTGACCATAGTGCTGACTGTTGCTGCCATCTGCGCAATATGCTCATTCTGCACCGGTCCTGCCAGAACTTCTAAAAGCTCGGCAATATCTGCTGCCTGATCTCCGATACGTTCCATATCGGTTATCATCTTCAGCGCGGCTGAGATAAGTCTGAGATCGCGGGCAACCGGCTGCTGCTGCAAAAGCATTTTCAGACAAAGGGCTTCAATTTCTCTTTCCTTTTCATCAATACGACTGTCCCCTGCCGCTGTCTGATGCGCCAATTCAGCATCAAAAAGGCTTAATGCTTTGACCGAAGAATCGATCGCCTCCTCGCACATGGCACCCATAATTATCAATTCTTCATTCAATTGTGCAAGCTGTGCATCAAAATTACTTCTCATCAGCCAAACCTCCCTGTTATATAATCTTCGGTACGTTTATCCTGCGGATCGGAGAATATCTTTTCCGTGGCATCGAATTCTATGGCCTCGCCGAGCAGAAAAAATGCGGTTTTATCGGAGATTCTGGCTGCCTGCTGCATATTATGAGTTACCATAATAATAGAATAACATTTTTTCAGCTCAAGAGCAAGCTCTTCAATTTTTCCCGTTGATATTGGATCAAGTGCCGAGGTTGGCTCATCCATCAGCAAAACCTCAGGTTCGACCGCTAGAGCACGTGCGATGCAAAGTCGCTGCTGTTGACCGCCGGAGAGTCCAAGAGCACTCTTTTTCAAACGATCCTTGACCTCATCCCAGATTGCTGCTGAACGCAATGACCGTTCCACTATTGCGTCAAGCTCTGCTCTGCTTTTGATCCCGTGAGTGCGTGGGCCGTAGGCAATATTATCATAAATACTCATCGGAAAGGGATTGGGCTTTTGAAAAACCATACCAACTCTGCGGCGCAGAATATTGGTATCAGTTTTTGCGGCATAAATATCCTCGCCGTCCAGCTTTATGCTGCCTGTGATACGACAGCCCTCAACCAGATCATTCATACGGTTCAAAGATTTCAGAAGTGTGGATTTGCCGCAGCCCGAAGGTCCGATGAATGCTGTTATTTCTCTGTCATAAAGCTTCATGCTTATGTTTTTCAACGCATGGAAATCGCCATAGAACAAATTCATTTTTTCTATCTCAAATTTTGCTTTCATATCCTTCAATGGCTCAAGCTCGAGCTTCACATTATTGATTCTGATATTATCCATTTACATTTCCTTTCCCTAGTTTTTTTGACATAAAGGCGGCCAGACTGTTCAGGCCAACAACTATGATAAGCAGCACAACGGCAGTTGCATAGGCTTTACCGCTTTGCAGTCCTTCCTTCCATAAGGCATACATGTGTACAGAAAGTGTGCGTCCCGATGACATCAGACTGCCGGGCAAATCAGCCACTGTGCCTGCTGTATAAATCAAGGCTGCGGTCTCGCCCACGATTCTTCCTACTGCCAAAATGATACCGGCAAAAATCCCCTGTATCGAAGATGGAAGTACAATGCGGAAAACCGTACGCAG
>JAFSIU010000060.1 GCA_017439615.1 Bacillota bacterium | reverse complement strand
AGAGCAGCGCCATTTTCTTTATCTGCGCCTGTTTACGCGGAGTTATGCTTTCAAGCGGGGAGCCGAATTCTTCTGTGCTTTTGGTACGAACCTCAACAAAATATATCACAGCGTTTTTTCTGGCAATGATATCTATCTCGCCTGCTCTTGTGCGCCAATTGCGCTCTATGAGCTCATAGCCCTTCTTCTTGAGATATTTTGCTGCCAAGTCCTCACCGAATTGTCCTGTTTCTTTGCGCTTATCCATTTTTCACCTGCTTTTTGATATGAAAGCTTCTTCTGTGAATGGGAGACCAGCCAAATTCATCAATGGCTTTTATATGCTCTGCTGTCGGATAGCCTTTATGCTTGGCAATACCATACTGTGGATACATTTGGGCATATTTATCCATGATTCTGTCTCTGTGTGTTTTGGCAAGAATGCTTGCCGCGGCAATGGAAGCGCTTTTAGCATCGCCTTTGATTATGGCTTGCTGCGGGATATCACATTCGGGGAGTTTGACAGCATCAAGCAAAAGATAATCGGGTTTTATCCCCAGACGGGATATAGACTTGCGCATAGCCAAAAAAGTTGCCTGCAGAATATTTATCTCATCGATTTTGCGGTGATTGACACCAGCCACTGCCCAGAAAAGTGCCTTGTCCTTGATTTCTCTTTCCAATTCCAGACGAACGGATTCGGAAAGCTTTTTGGAATCATTGACACCCCAAAGCTTGAATTCGGGCGGCAGAATACAGGCAGCAGCCACCACAGGGCCACAGACAGGCCCTCTGCCCGCCTCATCAAGACCGGCTATAAGCTGATAGCCTTGGGAGTAAAGCTCTCTTTCATAGCAATAAAGCTGATGAAGCCTTTCTTCCTCAGCTTGTTTTTTCTGTAAATATTTTTCTGCCTTTTGGCGTGTGGCAGCGGATTTGGCCGAAAGAAGAGGAAAAATCTCCTCCTCAGGAGTGTTATATGAACTCAAAAGCTGCTTGATGCGTTCCTTTTCAGCCTGAGCATTAAGTTTATTCTCCGACATTTTGCTTCACTATCCTTGCATAATTATCCATTGTATATCTTCCGAGCTTGCCGCTGCGGAATTCATTGAGCAGCAACAGCTGCGCCTGTTCGGTTTTCACAATGCCGCCTGCCGCGATCAGTCCTCTTTTGCGGCCGATTGCTTCGAAAAGCTCATCGGCAGTTTTCGGCAAAACTTCCAGCTTAAAGCGTTCCTTCAAGCCTGCTTTCCCGTTTTTGAGCAGATATTCGGCAAGGAAAATTGTGATTTCATTCATCGGGCTTACCAAATCGCTGATGGAACCACATACAGCCAAGCGCAATGCCGTTTCCTGCGAAGCAAATTTGGGCCATAAAACACCGGGAGTATCCAGCATTTCGATGCCTGCTGCTGTTTTTATCCATTGTCTGCCACGGGTAACACCCGGCTTGTTACCCGTAATGGCTGCTTTTTGCGGTGAAAGAGCATTGATTACCGTTGATTTACCGGTATTGGGAACACCGACCATCATAGCACGCACAGGACGGCGCAAACGGCCTTTGCGCTCCAATTCCAGCATCACAGGTTCGGTTGCTTTTTTTATCTCATTCAAAAGTGCTTTGATGCCCTGCTTTTCCGCACCGTTGATTGCTGCTACTGCAAAGCCCTGATTGCGATAATACTGCAGCCATTTATCCGTTTCTTGCTGCTCGGCAAGGTCCTTTTTGTTCAGCACTATGAGCTGGGCCTTTTTATGATTCATAGCCGCGATATCGGGATTGCGGGAAGAAAAAGGAATGCGGGCATCCAGAACCTCAACCACAATGTCTACAAGCGCAAAGTCTTCCAGCATATTGCGCTTGGCTTTGGTCATATGCCCGGGATACCATTGTATAATAGTTTTTTGTTCAGCCATTGAAATTACCTCTTATTTCATATTTAAGAAAGCATTGAATTCTGCTGCAGCAATATTTTCAGCTTGGCATAATGCTCTTCATAATCAAGCGGTATGCCGAGATAAAGCTCATCTGCTGCAAATGCCTGAAAAATCAGCATATCCAGACCGTTTTTGCTCTTCAGCCCTGCATCGGTGGCTTTTTTCATCAATTCGGTTACACGGGGATAATATAGCAGATCATGTACAAAAGCAGTTTTGGGCAGCATATCCACAAATCCAAGATCGCTCCACTCGGCACCGCATTCCATCCCTAAAGGAGTGGCGTTGATGAATATATCTGCTGAGGGTGCGAATTGTTCAATATCCTTCAGTGCTGCATATTCTGTTTTCAATTCAGGCACAGCCTGCTGAAGCATATGGCATAATTCTGCAGCTTTTTGCGGATTACGGTCGAGCACGGTAACAGAAGCGCAACGCTCCAGTGCGAGAGAATAAGCAACTGCTTTGGCAGCTCCGCCTGATCCTGCGATAAGAATATTTTTGTTTTCAGGAGAGATCCCTTCATGCTGCAAGCTCAGCAAAAAGCCTTCGCCATCGGTGCTGAAGCCATAAAGCTTGCCGGATTTGTTGACAACAGTATTCACTGCACCAATGAATGATGAATGCTCATCAAGCACATCAAGATATGGCATGATTGCTGTTTTATGCGGCATGGTGATATTGAAGCCGTCTATTCCCTGCTTACGCACAAAATCAACAAATTCTTCCAGCTCATCGGAAAGCACAAGAGTTTTCTCATATACAGGTTCTTCGCAATAGTGATTCAGCAATGGCAAATGTATCTGCGGGGAAAGGCTTTTTGCTATCGGATCTCCTATGACAGTGAACATAGGCGATGTAAGATAAATCTGTGATATCAGTCTGCAAAGCTTATCGGTGCTTTCTTCAACTGTTCCTTTTGCATCTAAGACATAATCAGCAGCATTACGATATTTGGCGATTCGTGCTTCATACATTTTTTGCAATTCTTCAACCGTATTCAAAAGAGGCCTGTCGGCAAAATTGAAATTCTCAGCAATGGCTTCAACAGGACGGTCGATAAAAACCAGAACAGCATGCTTTTTAGCTTCAGTGATATTATTTTCACGCAGGACAAAGCCGCCACCTGTAGAAATTATCTGTCCTTTGGTCTGTCCGATTATGGCAGCGCTTGCTGATTCAAGACCACGGAAATAGCCTTCACCCATTTCTGCAAAGATATCGGATACTTTTTTGCCAAGACTTTCTTCGATATAAGCATCCATATCAACAAATTGCAACTCAAGCTTTGCAGCTGCTAATTTCCCAAGAGTTGTCTTGCCGCTGCCAGGCATTCCGATAAGCATAATATTCTTCATAAAGCATCACCTCAATTGACATACAGACTATGATCAGCTATTTTCTTTAATTTTATATTTTATCATATTATTAAAGTATTTTCCAGCGTTTGCTTACATATGTTTGTGCCTTATGCAAAACATGACCATAAAATCTTGACAATATAAAACAATAGGAATAAAATGATTTACAAAATTTGACACTGTTTTTCAAGGAGAAAAAAATGACTAAGCTCAAAGAATTTCTAAAAAGAAAGAATATTATTATCTCAGGAAAGCGTTATGGCATTGATGCACTGTCTGCAATGGCACAGGGTCTCTTCTGCTCCCTGCTCATAGGCACAATTCTCAATACCATAGGAACTCAATTCAATTTGCCTATATGCAATCAAATAGGAGGTTTTGCTTCGAGTATGGCTAATCCTGCTATGGCAATTGCTATCGGCTTTGCCCTGCAGGCTCCGCCTCTTGTGCTTTTCTCATTAACAGCTGTAGGTGCCGCAGCAGGAAGCGCAGGTGGCGCAGGCGGACCTTTGGCAGTGCTTATCGTTGCAATTTTTGCCGCAGAAGCAGGCAAAGCAGTTTCCAAAGAAACAAAAATAGATATCCTTGTTACTCCGCTTGTTACTATCACAGTCGGTGTTCTGCTTGCTCTTTGGTGGGCGCCTGCCATCGGTGAGGCAGCCCATCAATTCGGTGTGCTGATCGACAAAGCAACATATCTGCAGCCCTTCTGGATGGGTATTGTCATTTCCGTTCTCATTGGCATCGCACTCACTCTGCCTATTTCAAGTGCTGCTATATGCCAAGTACTGCTGCTCGACGGACTTGCAGGCGGTGCTGCTCTTGCAGGCTGCTGCGCCCAGATGGTAGGTTTTGCGATTATGAGCTTCAGGGAAAACCGTTGGGGTGGACTTATATCTCAGGGGTTAGGAACTTCAATGCTGCAAATGGGTAATATTGTCCGCAATCCACGCATCTGGATACCACCGATTCTGGCATCTGCCATCACCGGACCGCTTGCCACCTGCCTTTTTAAATTGGAAATGAACGGAGCTCCGATATCATCCGGTATGGGAACCTGCGGTATGGTAGGACCTATCGGTGTTTATACCGGTTGGATAAATGATATTGCAGCAGGCTTAAAGGTTTCTGTTACGGCTTTTGACTGGCTGGCACTTATTCTTATCGCTTTTATTCTCCCCGCAGTTTTGTCCTTAGTGTTTGCAGAACTGCTCAGAAAAATTGGCTGGATCAAGCCCAACGACATGAAATTAGACTAAAAATTTACAAAAAACAAAAGCCTTTGCAATAAGGCAAGGCTTCATAAGACAGTTGCAAACGGCACAACCTCTTTGGGTTGTGCCGTTTAAAAATCGGTAAAAGCCGATTTT
>JAFSIU010000059.1 GCA_017439615.1 Bacillota bacterium | reverse complement strand
TTGCGGAGCAGCAGGGCTTTGTAAACGTCATTTCGTCTGAGTATATGCTGCGTGAGTATATGTCGGAAAACACTGAGCTGTTTACGGCAGATGCCAAAGCGATACCTTATATCACCGCCGACTATGCGCGGACGAAGAGAAACTCCATACTGTCGCTTTGCTTGCTGCTGTGTATTGATTCTGTGCCTCAGGAAGCGCTGCTCAGGCAGATGGTTATGCTGAATATCGATACAAAGGATCCTGTTTCTGAAATATGGAAAGAAGTATGTGTTATCTTTGGCAAGGAACCTGTTGCCGATAAGCAAGGCAATCCCATTCTTTCCGTCAGAAGCCGCGATGGCAGAACTGTATGCTTTGAGCGGGACTCTACAATACTTTTCAAAAGAGAGTACAGCGTTGAAAGCGGACAGTTTGAAAGCGTTTATACCATCGAAAATGCCGACTTCTCCCGCATTATTTTGGATGATCTTCAAAATGCCAGCTATATTGCAGAGCAGGAGAGCGAGGATGTCTATATTGGCACTGAGCTCAAAGGCCATGTATACCAAAAGTATATGCCCGGTCAGTTCTTTACCCTGAACGGAAAGTACTACGAAATGGTATCTACTGCAATCGACAACCGCATCTTGGTGCGTCGTGCATCCGAACATATCGGCGGCAGGCTGGCCTATCGTCAGGTTCGTGATTATACGATTCATCACCTTGAGGATTCTTCCGCAATGGGTGCACTCAAAACCGTGAACAATATTGACATTCACTATCAGTTTGCGAATTTTAGTGTAGAAACACCCGGATACTGGAAAATGCATGCTTATAATGATTTTGACAACGGCTATCTGGTTAAGGTCAATGGCGTGCCCACCCGTGAATATCATCATAAGCAGATCCTCAAGTTTGATTTTTCCAAGTTTGGCGATGCATTTACCGATTCTGTCAGAATGACGCTGACCAATCTGCTCAACGAAGTCTTTGTTACCCTGTTTGCGGATAATCAGCCTTTTATCTCTGCAGTGACACCCGGAAGCTATGATGCACCTTTGACATACAGTCTGGCGCTGGAAGAAGGGCTTGAGGCTGCGGATAAATGCATTTTCATCATCGAGGACAGCCAGCTGGATATCGGTTTGCTGATTGCGGTAGAACGTAATGTAAACCGCATTTTACAGATTATTACCGATTATCTTACCTGGAACGATGAACAGATTGCCGAAAGCATACGCAAGCAGACTGCTCCTGTCGAAGAGAAGAAGGCAGAGCCCTTTAATGTTTACGAAGATGACAGTAAACAGGAAAAGAAAAAGTGCCTATGCAGGCGGATTTGGGATTGGTTCAAAGGGCTATTCAAGAAGAAAAAAGCTGGCGAAGGCTCGCCGGAATCCGCACCGGAGGCTGAAGCAGGTTTAACTCCCAGACAGAAGAAAAAGGCTGAGAGAGCTGCCGCCAAGGCTGCTGCTAAGGCAGAAAAGCGAGCTGCCCGGGAGCAAAAGAAGGCTCAAAAGCAGGAGGAGAAGCTTCGCAAGAAGCAGGAGAAGGCGGCAAAAAAGGAAGCGAAAGCTGCTGCAGAAGAACTCTCTGCCGAGGGAATAACCGATGCAGACAGCTCCGCGGAAGGTAATCCTATTGAGGAGAAAGTGGAGACATCCCCTGCGGAAGAGGAAATCATAGAGGAGAATTCCACAGAAGAACTTCCTACGGAAGAAAGCCATTCGGAAATCGAAGCAGAGGCATCTGCACAAGCACAGTGCGAAGTGGAGGTGAAGGAAGATGAGTGAAGAGAACTTCTTGTTTGAGAAAGAAGTGAAGCAGGAGGAGATTCTGCAGGGCGAGCAAACTTCCAATAAGGAATTGCAGGCAGAATCCATGAAAAACACTTCCGAATCCGAGGATTTTGCACAGGAGAAATCTGCAGAAGAGCTCAATGAGAGCCCCCAAATGCCTGGAGAGATTTCTGAATCCAACAGCCAAGCATCGTTGTCTTACGAAGCAAAAATACTGCCTTATCATGAAAGATACTATTTGAAGTATCGCGAGGGTAAGCGCAGCGCAGCTTTGGATTTGGAGGGCACAAAGTCTTTTCTGCAGGAAATAGGATTTGACGGCGGCGAACTCAGACAGGCGCGCGAGGGTAAGAGCTTTGCTGAAGCTTTCCGCAATGCCGATAAAAATAAGAGCAATCATATGTATTGCTCCTATTGCGGCTCGGAGATTGCCGGCGTGGAATTTTACCGCCTGCCTGATGGACGCGTACGGTGTACTGCTTGCAGCAGCACCGTGGTAAAGACCAAGGCAGAGGTGGAGGAGCTGTGCCAAAGAGTTATTGCCAATATGGACAATTTCTTTGGTGCAACCATTGATGTTCCCATTTCTGTTGAAGTTGTGGATGAACTTAAGCTCAAGAAAAAGATAGGCATTCCCTTGGGCACAAAAGACAGTCAAAGTATGCTGATACTTGGCGTTGCTATCAACAAAAATAAAAAGTACAAAATTATTTTAGAAAACGGTGTGCCCCGTATCTCGCTGATAGCTACTTTTGCCCATGAGCTGACACACATTTGGCAGTATATGCACTGGGATAATAAAAAGAATTTCAAAGAGTGTCCCAAGAGCAAGCGCCTTTTGATTTATGAAGGTATGGCCAAATGGGCAGAGATACAGTATTTGTACCTTGTTGGTGAGACAAATGTGGCAAAGCGGGAAGAATACATCACAAGAAACCGCAAGGATGAGTATGGCCTTGGTTTTTGCCTGTATGAAAACCGCTATCCGTTGTCACGAGAGGCCATGACCTGCGAGGAAACGCCATTTACACCGGACAGATACCCTTTTGATTAGTGATC
The DNA here is from genome assembly GCA_017439615.1 of Bacillota bacterium. Taxonomy (GTDB): domain Bacteria; phylum Bacillota; class Dehalobacteriia; order UBA4068; family UBA4068; genus RGIG3181. The sequence goes on along the minus strand of JAFSIU010000059.1, from coordinate 728 downwards.
CGCAATTAGTATCAGAAGCAAAACAGGCTCTTTACGGAGCCTGTTTTTGTTTGCTGTAAATTAAAATAATCGGTTTATACTGAACTGTATCTGAAAAAGTTGATGCTTTTTTGTGTTTTATGGTATTCTATTGAACAAGAAGACACATTGCAGCATATCTGTTTTTGTATAGAGGGATTCAATAATGACAAACAAAAAAACAATCAGTGAGATAATTACCATAACGGTTGGTACCGCGATAATTGCTGCCGCCGTGTATTTCTTCATGCTGCCAAGCCACGTTACGGTGGGCAGTGCATCGGCACTGGCTCTCGTTATAAGCAACTTTGTACCGCTGCCGGTATCAGCAATTACATTTATTATAAACATGGTGCTGCTGATAATAGGCTTTTTGCTTATTGGACCCGAATTTGGCGCAAAGACAATTTATACATCTATTCTGCTTCCCGCAATAATGAGGATATATGAGGTCGCTTTTCCAAACTTTCAATCTATCACGCAGGATCCCTTTTTGGATGTGATAGGGTACATACTGGTGGTGGGCGTAGGCCTTGCAATGCTTTTTTCCTGCAATGCCTCGTCAGGCGGTTTGGATATAGTTGCAAAGCTTATGAACAAGTACCTTAGGATGGATCTTGGGCAGGCAATGTCAATTTCGGGCATGATTGTAGCGTTATCTTCAGCACTGTGTTATGACAAAAAGACTGTGGTGCTCAGCGTTATAGGTA
>JAFSIU010000058.1 GCA_017439615.1 Bacillota bacterium | reverse complement strand
TCCCCCGTCTTCATTTATCTTACTTCGAGTCCTTTGGCTCTTTTACTTAATTTAAAAAAAGAATTTGTAAGGACTTATTTGCTTTTGGTTCGTCACTGTTCAGTTCTCAAAGACCTAATTTATGCACCACTTTCAAGAGCTTTCTCAAAAGTGCGCTCTGCTATTGTATCACTAACAGCAGACACTTGTCAATACTTTTTTCAAAATATTTTCAAGATTTTTTCGAGAAATTTTGACTCCGTGGGTGTGTGCATTAATAATATTACCAAAAGAAACAGGGCTTGTCAAGGGCTTTTGCCAAAAAAATCAAGTTTTTTGCATTTGTAAAAATTTTTACAATTTCACACAAGATATTGAAAAACTTTTTGGCGAACACACAATATCTTCTTTGTTTTGCATAATGCACACTATATATCTTATGCCGGAATATAAAAAAGATGCAAAAAAATTTCGCCCGGCCGAAAAATTTTTACATAAATCCGGCTGAGCGAAAAGCAGTTTTCTCTGTGATGTTTTCTATATAATAATATACTTCTAATTCAATTCCACAACACGAGGAATATAGCTGACCTTATCGACCCATTTCAAAAATTCTTCATCGCCCATCTGATCGGGACTTTGTCCGGAGAAGGCTGCGATGACTCCCTCCATGACATTGGTGCCGAAGGAGCGGCCTTCCATTTCGGGAGTGCCGGTGATGAGCATTTTGGCACCGCGGGCGCGCAGAATTTCGATATCCTCGGGGGTTACGGTGTTGGTAATGATGATTTTGCCCTGCAGATTCTCGGGCATATATTTTTTGATAAAGAGATAATCGCCGCAGACTATATCAATGCCATCAAAGAAGCGATGAAATTTGGTGTTGGGCTTATCCTGAGCAGCACCTGTGGGATAAACCCATTTCATCGGCAGCTGCACGATGATAGGGCACAAAACAGAGGCAAGCATTGTCACTGTCCTGAAGGAATTGATGAGTTTGGGAATGCCAAGAGTGAAAACAAGATCACCGCATTTAAGATCGGCATTGCATTCTGCCAGCGCACGAGCCATACCATGACGGTCAACGGCACACATCAAAAGAACCTTTTTGCCTTTAAAATCGATGCCGAGCTGATCGCGGACATAATAGATAAGACGATATTCCAGCGTTTTTTTGAGATAGCTGCCATCGGTAACAGGGGTGTTGGGTGCGCAATCGCGCAGTGCTTTGCTCTCGCGGAAGGCATAGCGTTTTTTCTCGGAATGTATATATAAATCAGTACCGCCCAGGCCGATAGCTGCGACCTTGCCATCAAGCTCTCTGATCATTTGCTTGGCTTTTTTGACATCGCCATCGGTACCGATGCGCTCGATACTGAATTCTTCACCCAGGATCGTGGTTTCTACCTTATGATTTCTTTTGGATGCACCCAAAGAAACGCTGACAACTCTTTTCATAAAACAGCCTCCCCGAAAATTCTCTCTCAGATTTCAATGCACAATATCTACTATATATAATATAAAACATTTGCAGCAATAAGAAAACCTTTTTTTGCTGACAAAATGCTTAAAAGATAAAGCATTTTCAAAAATCCTCTTTTATATCCTCTTTATCGTACAATTCTTTTGTTATGCTTTGATCAAGAAAACAAAAGGAGGAGAACAATGGACACTTTATTTGTTTGCAGTATTGTTTTTTCTATATTATATATAAACCATCAGGCAGAAAAAGAGGCTCGCCGTAATCGCCGCTTCAGCCAGATACCCTGCCGCAATGATTTTGCACAGAATGATTTTCAGCAGGCTTGATAATGCATTGTTTGATATGGCTTGTTTTCGGGGATAAAATATGTTAGAATGATTTATTAATAATTAAACCATTGTTTCCGGAGGAGCATTATGTTCGAAAACACTTTGATCGGCGCACTCAAGGCCGAAATCGCAAACGCCCTGCTGGCGGCTTATTACCGTGCTTGTGTGGACAAGGAATTGCCGGAGGCTCCCGCCCCCGATTTCACCGTAGAGGTGCCCAGAGAGGCTGCTTTTGGTGATTTTTCCGCCAATCTTGCCATGCTGCTTGCAAGAAGCGCACGCAAAAATCCACGCGATATCGCAAATCTGCTCACAGAGAGGATAGATTGCATTGACGGCATCATCGCCTCCTGCGAGGTTGCAGGTGCAGGCTTCATCAATTTCCGTCTCAAAGAGGGCTGGCAGGCCAAGCTGCTGCAGCAGATTTTGGAGCAGGGAGAGAATTTCGGAAAGAATAGTTTTTATGCCGGCGAGAAGATTCAGGTGGAATTCGTTTCTGCCAATCCCACAGGCGAAATGCATATGGGCAATGCCCGCGGCGCTGCTATCGGCGATGCTCTTTATAATCTTTTTGACCTTTGCGGTGCAGAGGCAGAAAAGGAATTTTATATCAATGATGCAGGCAATCAGATTGAGAAATTCGGATTTTCTCTCGAGGCACGCTATCTGCAGCTTTTGGGCGAGGATGTTGAATTCCCCGAGGACGGATATCACGGTGAGGATATCACCGACACCATGCGCGAGCTGGTCGCAGAGGTCGGCGATAAATATCAGAAAATCGAATCCTCTCTGCGCCGTGCATTCCTCATTGAATATGGACTGGAAAAGAAAATCGCTGCTATGCGTGCCACCTTGGAACGCTTCGGCGTCAAATATCATGTCTGGTTCTCGGAGCAGACCCTGCATGAAAGCGGTGCGATTGTCGATGTTCTGAATATTCTGCGCGAAAAAGACTATCTCTATGAAAAAGAGGGTGCGACCTGGCTTGCCTGCACCAAATTCGGCGAGGAAAAGGACGAGGTCGTTATCCGTGCAAACGGCATTCCTACCTATTATGCTGCGGATATTGCCTATCATGACAACAAATTCAAGCGTGGATTCGGGAAAACCATTGATATCTGGGGCGCAGACCATCACGGTCATGTCGCACGTATGAAAGGCGCTCTGGAGGCTCTTGGCTATGACAGAGAGGGCTTAGAGGTCATTCTGATGCAGCTTGTCCGCCTCGTTTCCAATGGCGAGGTCGTAAGAATGTCCAAGCGTACAGGCCGCTATATCACATTGAATGACCTGCTTGATGATATTGGCGTGGATGCAGCGCGCTTCTTCTTCACCATGCGCTCCTCCGACAGCCAGATGGATTTCGACCTGGATTTAGCTGTGCAGCAATCCTCGGACAATCCTGTATATTATGTGCAATATGCACATGCGCGCATTTGCTCCATTCTTTCCGCATTTCTGGCAGAGGGCAATGAGCTGCCCGCATTTGACAAAGTAGACTTCTCACTGCTGAAAGAAGCCGCAGAGCTGCAGCTCATTCGCAAGATGGCAGATTTCCCCGATGAAATCATTCTTGCTGCCAAAAACAGAGAGCCGCATCGCATCCCCATCTTTGTTCAGGATCTGGCATCGCTCTTCCACAATTTCTACACCCATTGCCGTGTGCTGACCGATGACAAGGAATTGACCAATGCAAGACTTTATCTCATCAAAGCCGCTGCTCAGGTCATCAAAAAAGGCCTTTCCATCATCGGCGTTTCCGCACCCGAGAAAATGTAGGATAAGACTATGTTAACTTTCCGCAAGGCCACTCCCGCAGATCTTGATGAAATATTTGAAAAGGTTTTCCTCGCCGCAATAGACGAAATGGATCGCTGCGGTATATATCAATGGGACGAGATTTACCCTGCTAAAGATGATATTGCCGCGGATATCCTTGCCGAAGAAGGAACTGTCGGCGTCAGCAATGGCAAAATAGCCTGCTTTTTCGCTATCAATCAAACAGCAGATGCGCAATATGCAAGCTGCCAATGGCAATTTCCGCAGGAAAGTGCTTTTGTCATTCACCGTCTGTGTGTTTCTCCGGCTTTTCAGGGGCAGGGGATTGCCTCACAAGCAGTCGCTGAAATAGAAAAGCAAATCAAAGCACTCGGCGGAAAAAGCATCCGTCTGGATGCTTTTTCGCAGAATCCGGCAGCTCTGCACCTTTATCAAAAAAAGGGCTTTAACATGATAGGAGAGATAATACTGCGCAAAGGCTTGTTCTACCTGATGGAGAAAGAGCTTTAAGAGAATCGGCAAAACAAATAATTATTACAAAAACAAGAGGCGAGGATATTCTCGTCCCATGCAAAATATCCGTTCTCATACAAAACCCTGCATCAAAACCGATGCAGGGTTATTTGTTTGTGACTTCGACTTCATTTCTGCAATCATATTCTACAAAAGAATCCGTTTTATAATAGTCTTTGCAGGGGGCAAGACGACCCCTTGCGGTCCTCTAATCCACCCCTTAAAACGCTTTTTATCCGATGCTGTCAGGGCAGCTTTCTTAAGCTTTGCTATCACAAATCAGCTGGTTTTTACATTCGCAAAATCGGCATATGACTGTATTAAAACGGCACTACCCCAAAAGAGTAGTGCCGTTAATTACTGTCTTATACAGCCTTTCAGCGTCATTGAAAGTATTCCGATTTATACCGGACTTTTGTTTCAGATTCATTCGGACAGAGCTCTGCAAAAGTTATTTTTGCAGGGATTTTTTGATTATCTCGCAGATGCGCTCAGAGGCATGGCCGTCGCCGAAGGGATTGGCGGCATGCGCCATCGCGGCATAAACCTCCTCATTATAAAGCAGCTCGCGCACACCTTCATAAACACCTTGATAGCTGTTGCCGATAAGCTTGGCAGTGCCTGCTTCAATGGCCTCGGGACGCTCTGTCACCTCGCGCAGCACCAGCACAGGTTTACCCAGAGCAGGGGCTTCTTCCTGTATGCCGCCGCTGTCTGTCACTACCAAATGGCTGTGCTGCATCAGGCGGCTGAAGGGCAGATAATCAAGCGGCTCGATGAGATGTGCATTGGCGGTTCCGTCGAAGGCAGCATGAGCAGCCTCACGCACGAGCGGATTGAGATGCACGGGAAAAACCAGCTCCAAGTTCTCATCAGCACGCAGAATATCAGCAATTGCTGCAAAAATCTCCTGCATCGGCTTGCCCCAGCTTTCTCTTCTGTGGCAGGTGAGCAGGATTATCTTTTTCTGCCAATCGATTTTTTCCGCACCGGCAAATTCGGGCAGGGCATTATCCTCCGTTACCATATGCAGAGCATCGATGACTGTATTGCCGGTGATGAAAATATTTTGCTCAGCCACACCGTCACGCAGGAGATTCTTCCTTGCCTGTTCGGTAGGTGCAAAGTGCAGATCCGCCATCACACCTGTCAGGCGTCGGTTCATCTCCTCGGGATAGGGAGAATATTTATTATCGGTACGCAGGCCTGCCTCGACATGGCCGCAGGGAATTTTGTTATAAAAAGCCGCCAAGGCACCCGAAAGAGTGGTGGTGGTGTCGCCATGGACAAGCACCAAATCGGGCTTTTCGGCTTCAATGACCTCGCAAAGACCGGTCAGAGCGGCGCAGGTGATGCCCGCGGGAGTTTGACCGCCGCGCATAATATTCAGATCATAGTCCGCCTGCAGCCCAAAAAGCTGCATCACAGCATCCAGCATTTCGCGATGCTGGGCGGTAACTGCTATTTTGCTCTCGATGTCGGCATCTTTTTCCAGCTCTTTTACAAGCGGAGCCATTTTTATTGCTTCGGGACGGGTTCCGAAGACGGAAAGAACTTTCAGCATTTTTCTTACCAATTATTCCTTATGTTCGTATTTTATCAACTCCATGCCTGCTTCACGGGCGATCTGGCAGCTGAATTCATCGGGATATTCCGCATCAAAGACGACCTTGCGGATGCCGCTGGTTGCCATAGCCTTGACGCAGGTGCAGCAGGGCTGAGTGGTAACATACATGGTGGCGCCTTCGAGCTTGACGCCTGCACGGGCTGCGAAATTGCAGACATTTGCCTCTGCATGCTGAGCGCGGCAGATCTCCTGACGCTGGCCGGAGGGAACACCGAGCTTTTCGCGCAGGCAGCCGACCTCCTCGCAATGCGGAGCACCGGGCAGAGCACCGTTATAGCCTGTGCCCAAAATTCTGTTGTCGGGGCTGACAGCCACAGCACCGACCTGTCTTCTCAGGCAGGTAGAGCGGGTTGCAACCTGCTTGGCAATTGTCATAAAATATTCATCCCATGTTTGACGCATAATATACCTCCGAAAATTGAAGTAATAATGAAAATAAAAAGAAGAGCTAATAAGCAAGCAGGCGGGAGAGTTTCCCGCCTGCCATATTCATATTAATAGGGGAGTTCGCCCTCATAGAGCGGGAATTCAGCGCAAAGAGCATCAACGATGGCTCTTGCCTGCTCGGTTTTTTCTGCATCATCTTTGTTGAGGCAGAGGTCGATGGCTTCTGCCAGACGAACCATTTCAGCTTCCTTCAGACCGCGGCTGGTGAGAGCTGCAGTGCCGATACGGATACCGCTGGTGGTGTTCGGGGGCATGGGATCGAAGGGGATAGCATTCTTGTTGCAGGTGATGCCGACTTCGTCGAGCATATGCTCTGCTTCCTTGCCGGTCAGGTCACGGCATCTTACATCAACGAGCATAAGATGATTGTCGGTGCCGCCGGAGACAAGACGGAAGCCTCTTACCATCATTTCTTCAGCCAGAACTGCGCAGTTCTTGACAATCTGCTTCTGATATTCCTTGAATTCGGGGGACAGAGCTTCCTTCAAAGCAACTGCCTTAGCAGCGATAACGTGCATAAGAGGACCGCCCTGAATGCCGGGGAAAACAGCCTTGTCGATTGCCTTGCCATATTCTTCTTTGCAGAGGATGAGGCCGCCGCGGGGACCGCGGAGGGTTTTGTGAGTGGTGGTGGTGACGATATCGCAATAGGGAACAGGGGAGATATGCTCGCCTGCTGCAACCAGACCTGCGATATGAGCCATATCGACCATCAATTTGGCGCCGCATTTATCAGCGATTGCACGCAGAGCGGGAAAATCGATGGTGCGGGGATATGCGGAAGCACCTGCAACGATGAGCTTGGGCTTGTGCTCCATTGCAAGACGTTCAACTTCGGCATAGTCGATCATTTCGGTTTCTTTGTCAACGCCATAGGCAACGAAATTATATTCCTTGCCGGAGAAATTGACCTTGGAGCCATGGGTGAGATGGCCGCCGCAATCAAGGCTCATGCCCAAAACAGTATCGCCGGGCTGAATGAGGGCGAAATATGCAGCCATATTGGCCTGTGCGCCGGAATGGGGCTGAACATTGGCATATTCAGCGCCGAAAAGCTCTTTTGCGCGTTCAATGGCAAAGGTTTCAACCTCGTCAACATATTCGCAGCCGCCATAATAACGGCGTCCGGGATAGCCCTCGGCATATTTATTGGTGAGAAAAGAGCCCTGAGCTGCCATAACAGCTACGGAAGTGAAGTTCTCGGAAGCGATGAGCTCCAGCTTGTTTTTCTGTCTGTTTCTTTCTCTGACAATGGATTCTGCGACCTCAGGGTCGACTTTTTTCAAAATTTCCCAGTTCATTTTCTTTCCTCCTGAAATTTTTATATATAAATTAAATATCAAAAGCTTTGGTTCAATATACCCTTATTTTTTGCTGAATTTTTCTTCGATGGCAGAAATCATTGCCAGACGCTCGGAATGTCTGCCGCCTGCGAATTCGGTTTCCAGCCAGATTTTAGTGATTTCCAGAATCTGCTCCTCGGTGAGAACTCTTGCACCCATGACGAGAACATTCGAATCATTGTGCTCGCGGCAGGCCTGCGCGGTGAAGGCATTGTGGCAAAGTGTGGCACGTACACCGGGGAATTTGTTAGCAACAAGGCTCATGCCGATGCCGGTGCCGCAGAGCAAAATGCCTTTTTCACATTCGCCGCTTGAGACTGCTTCGGCAACTTTTGCGCCATATTCGGGATAGTGCACGGATTCCTCGGAATAGCAGCCCATATCCACGGGCTCATAGCCCTCAGCCTTCAAAAATTCGATGACCTTTGCCTTTGCTGCAAATGCGGCATGGTCGGATGCAATCGGAATTCTCATTTTTTTGACCTCTTTTTGTAAATATTTTTCTATGAAAAGCTTCAAGCCTTTTTCGATCTGCTCGGCGCAGCGGGCATAGCTTTCTTCATCTCTGCCATAAGGATCGGCAATATCCTCGCCGAGAATATCCCTCATGGAGAGCAGCTTTTCGGCTTGGCAATAGCTTTGCAGGAAATGCTTTTGCGCTTCTGTCATGGTGATAACATAGTCTGCCTGCTGCAAAAGCTCCTGCGTAATACATCGGCTTCTGTGGGCGGAGGCATCAATGCCGCGACTTCGCAGCTCCTCACGGGAATAGAAGGAGATATCATCACCGGAGAAGGCCGAGGTCCCTGCCGAAAGCACGGAAATCCCCTGCAAACCCTGCTTTTGACAAAGCTCACGCATCAGATATTCCGCCATAGGACTGCGGCAGGTATTGCCGGTGCAAACAAACAAAAGGTTTGTCATTTTTGCCTCCTCTGAACAAATCTTAAAAAGATTATTCCTATATATTCGCTATGAATTGTGCTTTTCCTTGTTCTTACCTATAATTTTATGCAAAAATATTTTATTTCTTTAATTCTACCAAATAAATGGAATAAGGCGGTATTTTACCCTCGTTTTATATTCCGCATAGCCCTCAAGCTCAGCTGAAAGCACTTCTTCCTCGTTTTTTATCCTCTTTGTTATCAGCATAGGATAGACAAGGAAAATAACAAATGAAAGCAGCGAACCCAGCACCAAAGGCATCGAAAGGAAAAGCAGCACGGTCGCGCTATACATCGGGTGACGAACTTTTGCATAAAGACCTGTATCAATGACCTTCTGCCCCTCCTGCACCTCAATAATGCGGGATAAATAGGTGTTTTCACGCAGCACCTCGGCATAAAGCATATAGGCGAGAAGGAAAATTGCCGCGGCGGCATAAGCCGACCATTTGGGGAGTAAAAGCCATTCGAAGCGGAAATTGAGTCCCGCAATGACAAAACCGCACAAAAACATCAGACCGCTGAGCTTGATGACCTTGTCCTGCTCCTTTTGCTTCTCTTTATTCTTCAGGCGGGAGCGCAAAAGCGAAGGATTTTTGACCAGCATCACAATGCCCGCGCAAAACATCGGTATGAATAATATTGCCATAAAAAGCCATGCCTGCCAAAAGGCAAAGCTGCCTGCAGGCAGGAAAAGCAGCAAGGCAATCAGCAGCACACCTGCGCTGAATTTGCATATCGCCTCAATGAATAAAGACTTATTCTTCATTTCTTGACCTCATTTGCCAAAAGACTACCCTCTAAAACTCTACATCGGGGAGGAGAATATCGATGAGGCGGGTGAGATCCTCTTCGGAATAATAATCTATCACGATCTGACCGCCTTTTTCAGCCTTTTGCAGGCTGACCTTGGAGCCGAATTTGTAGCGCAGCTGCTTTTCAATAGCGGCATATTCGGCAGGCTTTTTGAATTTTTTCTTTTTCTTGGGCTTCATGGCAAGCTTACCCGCATTTTTGACAAGCTGCTCAGTCTCGCGTACGGAAAGCTTTTCGCGGATAATTCTGCCTGCCAGCGCTTTTCTGTTATATTCACCATCCACGGCAAGCAATGCACGGGCATGGCCTGCGGAAAGCTGATTGCTGCGCAAAAGCTCGGCGCAATAGTCATCAAGAGCAAGCAAACGCATGGTATTGGCGATATATGGACGGCTTTTGCCCAGCTTCTGTGCCATTTGTTCCTGTGTATAGCCGAATTCATCCTGCAGGGAGCGCAGGGATTCTGCTTCTTCCCAGGCATTGAGATTCTCGCGCTGTATGTTCTCGATGAGGGCGATCTCCATGATCTCCTGCGGCTCAAATTCACGCACCATGCAGGGAATTTCTGTCAAACCTGCAAGGGCGGCGGCACGGAAGCGGCGCTCACCTGCGATGATCATATATTTATTTTTCTGCGGCATAACGATGAGAGGCTGCACCATACCGTGTTCCTTCAGGGATTCGGCAAGCTCAGCGAGCTTTTCTTCATCGAAAATCTTTCTCGGCTGATCGGGATTGGCAAACAGCAGCTCGGGAGCAAGCAGCTTTACCTGCTCGGCGGTGCTTTGTTCCTGCTCATTGCTCATTGCGGGGATAAGTGCGGAAAGTCCTTTGCCAAGACCTTTTTTGTTTTTCGGAGCATTCATTTATCTTTCCTCCTTTTTGGTTTTGTTTGCCTTCAGGAATTCCTTGCTCAGAGCCTCATATTGCTTGGCGCCCTTGGAATTTGGGTCATAAAGACTGATGGGCTGACCATAGCTGGGAGCTTCGGAAAGGCGGACATTGCGGGGGATGATGGATTCATAGACCTTGTCGCCGAAATAGTTCTTGATTTCGGTTTCAACCTGCAGAGCAAGTCGTGTTCTGGCATCGAACATGGTGAGCAGAACACCCTCGATCTCCAGATCATAGTTGAGATGCTTCTGCACCAGCTCATAGGTCTGCAAAAGCTGGCTGAGACCCTCCAGAGCATAGTATTCCGCCTGAATGGGAATGAGCACGCTGTCCGCCGCTGTCATGGCATTGAGAGTGAGAAGTCCAAGAGTGGGAGGGCAATCGATGAAAATGAAATCATAATCCTCCTTCAAAGGACGCAGAGCCTTTTTGAGTCTGCTTTCGCGCTGAACGGTGTTCACAAGCTCGATTTCTGCGCCTGCCAGCTGAATGCTGGAGGGCAGCAGAGAAAGATTCTTGCAGCAGGTCGGCACGATGACAGCCTCGGGCGGAGCCTCGTCGATCAGAACATTATAAACACAATGTTCCAGCTCCTCCTTGTCCACACCGACACCGCTGGTGGCATTTGCCTGTGGGTCAATGTCGCAAAGCAGGACTTTTTTGCCCGCCTTGGCGATATATGCAGCGAGATTGACCGCTGTGGTGGTCTTGGCGACACCGCCCTTCTGATTGGCGATGGCTACTATTTTTCCGTTTCTTTCCATAATCAAAACACTCCGTTCATAGCAAGAAATTCTATATCAAAACATATTCTGTCAGGGCATATACCAATAAGAATGGAAGCCGGACATCTGCTGCATGCTTCCGCGCGGCATCTGCTGCAGGGCATTTCTGACATTCAAATAATCACCTGCGCCCATGATGACCAGCATAGTGGAGCAGCCAAAGATAAGAGCACTGAGGAATTCGGGCAGCGGTACAAGCGCCCATATCAGCAAGGGCAGCCAGCCGAGCAGCACATTCGGGCAAAGGCATACCCAGATGAAGCGTGCCTTGGAAATGGCCTCGGTGCAGGTAACAAATGCCATCATATCCTTCAGCGAATAATATAGCTCGACCTCAGACTCCTTGCCGAAGCAAAGTCCATGCAGCAGCTCATGCGGCAGGATAAAAGCAAAGGAGAGAAAAACACCGAGCGTGATGCCGAAGGTGCCGCCATTCATCACTCCGAATGGAAAACGCCCCTGCACAAGCACACCCAGAACACAGAGAAGGGCAATGCCGAGCATAGCAGGAACAGTAAACTTCATTGCCTGCTTATTGAGCTCGACCGTGCTCTCGGGTTCAATGAAGCGCACCGCATTTGCAGGGAGAATAGCTTTGGGTAGCTGCTCCTCAGAAACATATTTGCCTTTGACGATCAGCTTCATTTTCTCTTTTGAACCTCCGCTCTGGCATTGGACATATAAGCAAGCAGCAGCACAACAGCGATGGCAAGACAGCCAACCTCAGCCCATTCCGGCAAATCAAAGACAAAACGGTCGATGAGTATGGCACCGCCGCCAATGAGCGCACCGGAAATGAACATCCAGCCGTCAATCATTTTCTTTTTCGGCTTCTGTGTGGTTTGTTCCGCTTTCTGTGTGGCTTTGTAATTGGAATTCTTTTTCTTTTTGCTCATTTCTTTTCCTTTCTTTATCGCAAATGACAAATCATTTTGTTTTCATAATCAATTTAAGGCTTGCTGTATCATTCTTCGGTTTTGGACATTTTGAAGGTGGCAAATGCAGCAGCGGCTGCCAAAGCAATGCCCACCCAAAGCTCAGTGCATATATGCAAAGCCTCAAAGGGCAAAACGGTCAGCAGGGAGCCTGCCACAAGACCAAGAATGGCAAAATACATAGTCGCGGGCTTTTTCTCGAGCAAAATCCTCACCGCATTCAGCCCCAACACCAGCCCGATAAGCACACCGATACCAAAAGGAATCAGCAGCAGCACATTCTGCCAATAATCAACAGCGGCAAAATCCGTAAGCCCCGAAAGCATGGTGATAACAATGGTATAAACCCCGATGACAACCATCATCAGCGAGCCGCTGATACCCGGCAAAACCATCGAGACCGCTGCCAGAACACCGCCGAAAAACAATAATACTGCCAGACTGAAAGAAGGCTCTGCAGAAATCTCCATCGAAACACCCAGCAGATCAAGCACGGTCAGCCCGATCATCACCGCAAAGGACAGCACAAATGCTGCAATCGAGGCGGCAGGAAGCTTCTTTTTGCCCTTTTCCTCAGGGCAATAGCTCAATGAAAGTTTGAAAATCATCGGCAGGCTGCCCAGAATCATACCGAAAAATACCAGCGAGGGCGCGATTTGAAAATTTTCGAACAAAAAGGCAAAAACCTTGGAGCAAAGCAGAATACTTGACGCCATACCGATGAGCAGCAGCAGCAAAAAGCGCCAATCCTTTTTGAGCGCTCCTTTTTTGGTCAGGCCTATCAATCGGTCATAAACACCCATGATAACAGCCAGCGTTCCGCCGCTGACACCGGGGATAATATTGGCAAGACCTATGATACCGCCTGTTAATATCGTTTTGAGAACTTTCATTTTTCCTCCAAAGCTTTGAACAAAATCCGTAAAATGGATTTATAATATGCTTACTGTTTATTCTCTGTTTACCTCACAGTTTAAAGCCTGCTGCAAGCCGTTTTATTCGCTTTTCAGTATAGCCTGCAGTCTCTCCTGCGGTATGTCCTTGATGGATATGGCGTGAGCAGGAGTTTTGTCTTCATCAGCCTCATCAAAAAGTCTTTTTTCATACCAGGCACTGTTCAGCCAGCAGCCGTTTTTGAAGCCGGTTTTCCGGCGCTCGCCTATTTTTTGAAAACCAAGTGCTTCATGCAGTGCGCAGCTTGCCGCATTCGGCATGGTGATGCAGCCATAAACATTGGCGATGCCCTGCTCCTTCAGAATTGCAAGAAGCGCTGCATAAAGCCTTTTGCCAATGCCTTTGCCGCAATGGTTTTTGTCAACATAGACAGAAAGCTCGGCATTCCATTGATATGCCGCCCTTTCTCTGTCACGATGAGCATAGGCATAGGCTATTGCGACTCCCTCCTTCTCGCAGACAAGATATGGATAGAAGCTGCCGTATTCGGCTATCCTTGCAGCAAATTCCGTCTCTGAAGGAAGTGCATATTCAAATGTGATATTCGTATCTATATATTGTGCATATATCCCGAGCAGCGCCTTTGCATCGGAGACGCTTGCCTGCCGAATCAGCATATTTTCACATCCTTTTGAATTCTGTTTCAAATATGTTTCTGTTTCAAAAGCTTGATTTTTCAATCGGCTTGCCGCAATAAGGGCAGAATTTGCCATCAGTCAGCAGCATTTTTTTGCAATGAGGACATTTGCGTCCCAAAAGACGAGCAAGAATGCAGACAATGATCACCGCAAAGCACAAAAGAGCAATATATGCCTCTATCATTATGTCATAGTTACCTTCCAAAAGCTTAACGCCCATAACTCCCCAATCGATGAGAAAAATGACAAAAGCGGACAGAAGTATCCACAGTGAAGCCTTTTTCATTCTGCAACCTCCTCAAAGCATCAAATCAAAGCGGATCGGATTTCGGAGTGCCTGCACGGCGGGGATATTTGGTGGGGCAGCTGCCGGTTTTTTCTACCGTGCAGAGAGTTCTGCCATCGCCGAAAACGGGCAGGCAATATTCCTGCGAAGAGATGACCTTGCCCTGCAAAACTTTCAGTGCATTTTGCGCTTCTGCCAATTCCTCTGCCAAAGCAGGTCCCTTCATCGCAAGCAGCAAACCTCCTTTTTTCAAAAAAGGCAGGGTGAGCTCTGCCAAAACAGGCATTGCAGTAACAGCACGCGCAGCAACAATATCAAAAGATTCTCTGAATTTCTTGTTCTGACCTGCTTCTTCGGCGCGGGAATGCATGACCTCGACATTTTTCAAACCCATTTCACGAGCCGCTCTTTTCAAAAATTCGCAGCGTTTATTCAGCGAATCCAAAAGCAGCCATTTTGTATCGGGGCGGGCAGCCGCCAGCACTAAGCCGGGAAAGCCTGCACCCGAGCCGATATCAAGGCAGCGGGCATTCTCAGGCAGCTTTTGAGCGATGAAAAGGCAATCCCAATAATGCTTGACCGCCGCTTCATCATCCTCGCTGATGGCGGTAAGATTGAAGCCCGCATTTTTGACAAGCAGCCAATGCTGCTGCAAAAGAGCAAGGCAGCGTTCACGCTCATCGGAGGAGGCTTCGGCGAATATATCATTCTCTGCCAGCGCTTTTCTTAAAAAATCAAGCATTGGACTGTTCCTTTCTTCTTCTTGCTTCGAGATATATCAGCAGCACATTGATATCAGCGGGCGAAATTCCCGTGATGCGCGAGGCCTGTCCGATGGAAAGAGGACGGAATTTGATGAGCTTTTGCCTTGCCTCATTCGAAAGACCTCTGATCTCCTCATAGTCAATATTTTCGCCCAAAGCAAGATGCTCAAGTCGCAGGAATTTCTGCGCCTGCACCTTTTGCTTTTCGATATATCCTTTATATTTTATCTCCAGCTCCGCCTCCATTTCTTCATCCTCGGTGAGCAAAACCGGCGGAGGAGTGAGAGCTTTTATCATTTCATAGCTGATGTCCTGACGGCGCAAAGCTGCGGCAAAAGTGAGATCACCCTTGGGCATAAGCTGCAATGTTTCACGGGAAACACTGTCGGGACGAGTGCTTTCAAGGCGTTCGATCTCATCGGTGATATTCTGCTGCTTGCGGCAGACCGCCTCAAAGCGAGCTTCATCAATAAGACCCATTTTATAAGCCTTTTCCGAAAGTCTAAGGTCGGCATTATCCTGACGCAAAAGCAGGCGATATTCCGCCAGCGAGGTAAAAAGACGATAAGGCTCCTGCACGCCCTTGGTCAGCAAATCGTCGAGCATAACACCTGTCAAGGCTTCGGAACGGTCAAAGAGCAGCGGCTCTTTGCCAAGGCAGCTTGCTGCAGCATTTGCACCGGCATAAAGTCCCTGTGCGGCGGCTTCTTCATAGCCGGAAGTACCATTGAGCTGACCTGCGGAGAAAAGTCCTGCGATCTCCTTGTGCTCCAGAGTGAATTTGAGCTGTGTGGGCTGCAGGCAATCATATTCAATGGCATAGGCAGGGCGTACGATGACGCAATGCTCCAAGCCCTTGATGGTCTGCAGAAATTGCAGCTGCACTTCTTCGGGCAGGCTGGAGGACATCCCCTGAACATAATATTCACGCATAGTCAAACCCTCGGGCTCAAGGAAAAGCTGATGCGCCTCACGGTCGGCGAAGCGAACGACCTTGTCCTCGATAGAAGGACAATAGCGCGGTCCGATACCTTCGATAATACCCGAGAAAAGCGGCGAGCGATGCAGGTTTTCTCTGATGACCTCATGGGTGCGCTGATTTGTATAGCTAAGCCAGCAGGGCAGCATCGGGCGTTTTTTCGCCTGCTCACGCGTGGTGAGATAGGAAAAATGCAGACCGCTCAGATCGCCGTCCTGCCTCTGCATAACGGAAAAATCGATGGATTTTTCATCCAGTCTTGCGGGAGTGCCTGTTTTGAAGCGGCACATTTCCAGACCCAGATCACGCATAAATTCTCCGAGTCGGGTTGCGGGGGGATAGCCTGCAGGGCCGCTGGGCAGGGAATATTCACCGATGACAACTCTGCCGTCGAGATAGGTTCCGCAGGTGAGAACGACAGCACGGCAGGCAAAAACGGCACCTGCTGCCAGATGCACACCGCACACACGACCGTTTTCTATTATCAGGCTCTGCACCTCGCCCTGTCGCAATG
This sequence comes from Bacillota bacterium, assembly GCA_017439615.1. Classification (GTDB taxonomy): domain Bacteria; phylum Bacillota; class Dehalobacteriia; order UBA4068; family UBA4068; genus RGIG3181. Next base: position 3,199 of record JAFSIU010000058.1, on the reverse strand, counting down.
TGAGATTGGGAGTGTTTTCCATCTCGCGCTTCATATTCGCCATATATGAGGGCTTGTCGATCTGTGCGCGCAAGGCCTGCACAGCCACACCCTTACTTGAATTGAGCAAGCGTATCTGTATCTGACTTTGATCGGCAATTCTGCCTATCACACCGCCGCAGGCATCGACCTCGCGCACGAGGGTACTTTTGGCAGGACCGCCCACGGAGGGATTGCAGGGAGTGAGCCCCAAAATTTCCAAATTCATACTGATAAGCAGGGTTTTTGTTCCCATTCTGGCTGCAGCTGCAGCGGCTTCGCAGCCGGCATGACCGCCGCCCACAACGATAACATCATATTCGCCTGCCAAATAAGCGCCTTGCGGCAATTTCATAATTCTGACCTCTTTTTCTCTTTTGTGTTGATATTTTTTTCAAACAGTTCTGTTCCGTTTTTCACTTCATTCTTTTGCAGCAGGAGCAATCACCAAATGACAATTTGCACAATACCATGCTTCCGCCTTATATCCATTCGCTTTGAACAATGTCCTCAGCCTGCCTTTTTCTGCAGCAGGCTCATAATCACAAAGCCTGACACCATCTGCTGCGGCATGAAAGGCCAAGGACGAGGGAGCTGCTTCTTGCGGCAGCCGGCATACAGGCTGATTCCCGTTATAAATACTGCCTTTTTTCATTTCTCTGCCGCAATAAGGACATTTCATCATGCCACCTGTTTTCAAAGACCTGCGAATGCAGAAAACAATTGCTGCTTAAATTTTTCTTCCTTATTATATTAATCTCAGTTCCCTTTTACGTTCCCGGCGACCATCGGGCTTTTGCGCCTCCCCCTGACGAGAGAGGTAGCACAGCGAAGCCGTAACGAAGCGAAAGAATGCGCTGCGGTGACACATCGATTTGCTTAAAGTGCAAAGCCTTTTTTACATATCCCCCCCCCAGTCATCCTCGCTGACAGCCCACTCGTCAGAGGGGGTCTTTACGGATACAGGGGAGCCTTTTGGGACGCTGTAGATCCCGGAACACAAAGTCGAATTGGGATTTATATTAAGCATATTTCATCACGCAGAAAGCTAATACCTTCCGCACAAAAAGCTTGGCTATTTTTTCACTTTTTCACAGGAACAATATTTCAGCACCCCGTTTAAAGCTTTCATCAAGCTCCATTCGGGATTTTGTTTTTTCGTCTGCAAAAGCAAAAAGTTTCACGTGAAACATTTTGTCGTTCCGCAAAATTTGGTTTTACAATGAAAAAACGCATCCTTGAAAAATGCGAAAACTTCTTCATATTAAATTTACCATAAGAGTGTGCAAAAAACAAGCATTTTCAGCTTTTCACAGAAGGGGGAAGACAGTTTTTGCGTCTAAAAAAGTCCGTTTCAAACAGACGCAATTTCAGCCGTTTTGAGCCGTTTGAAAGGCTTTTAATATGGTTATCTTCACCTCTTGCCGTTCGTTCAGTACGCCGCATTAAATCGGCAATTTCAATTCAGCACCCAAACGCCTGCTAAATATCAAGTTTCACGTGAAACAGCCGATTCTCATTGTTTTTTGGCTGTTTTAATTTTTGTCAATATCCCTACGCATAATAAAAAAGGAAGCAACGGGGACACTGTTGCTTCCTTTTTATTATATCACTTTCCTAGGCAGAATTTGGAGAAGATGTTGTTGATGACTTCTTCGCCGGCGGTTTTGCCGGTGATCTCGCCAAGCTTCTGATATGCATTCATCAGGTCAATGCCGAGCAAATCGATACTCATTCCGCTCATCAATGCCGTATAGGCATCCTCGAGCATATGCCGCACTTCGAAAAGTGCTTGCTCGTGGCGGATATTATTGATCAAGCCCTCACGCGGCTTGTCCACACCGACACTTGATTTTTTTATCAGTTCCTTCAGCTCCTGCATACCAGTGCCATTCTGAGCAGAGATGGCACAAATTTTTTCCTGTGACACAAATTGCAGAAGCTCTTTTTCAAGCCCTTTTTCCTGCGGCAGATCCGCTTTGGTCAGCACAACCAGGGGCTCGGCGGTTTGATATTCATACAGCAAAGCCTTACTTTCTTCGCTCAAAGCACGGCTTCCGTCGATGAGCAAAAGCAGCAGCTGTGCGGCTTCTGCTTGTTTGCGGCTGCGCTCAATGCCCAAGGCCTCGACCTTTTCATCGGTTTCTCTTAAGCCTGCAGTATCAATAAGCTGCAGAGGAATACCGTCAAGATCGATATATTCCTCGATAGTGTCTCTTGTCGTACCTGCGATATCAGTAACAATGGCGCGTTCCTGATCGAGCAGCGCATTAAAAAGGCTCGATTTGCCCACATTGACCTCGCCGAGCAAAACACAGCGCAAACCCTCGCGATATATTCTGCCTGTTCTTGCACCCTGCAAAATCTCATCAAGCCTTGTCATCAGCTTTTGCAGACCAAGCTCAGCAAATTCGGTAGAAAGCGCATCCTCATCCTCGGGAAAATCAATGCCGACCTCAATCGAAGCTATCAGATCCAGCAGATCTTGCTCGATATCCGCAAATTGCTGCGAAAGCGCGCCGCCAAGCTGCGCCTGCGAAAGTGAGAGCGAGACCTCGGTCTTGGCATCAATAACATCTGCTACCGCTTCTGCCTGAGTCAGATCCAGCTTACCGTTCAAAAATGCACGCATAGTGAATTCGCCCGGTGTGGCAAGCCTTGCGCCGCTTTGCAAAACCAACTTCAAAACAGCCTGCAAAAGCTTGCTGCCTCCATGACATTGCAGCTCTGCCACATCTTCGCCTGTATAGCTTTTTGGCCCTGCCATATAAATTCCAATGGCTCGGTCAAGGATCTCGCCATGAGAGCCGATGATTTTTCCATAATAAACTCTGTGCGAAAGCATTTCGCCATTTTCATCAATTTCGGCTGCGCCAAAAGGTCTGAAAACTTTTTGCAGAATCGCTTGCGCACCCGCACCAGAAATTCTCACAATGCCGATGCCGCCCTGACCGGAGGCGGTGGCGATCGCTGCTATCGCATCATTATTAAATTGCAGTTTTTCTTCCGATTTCATTTTCTTTTCCTTTGAAATTCTTATGTTTCACGTGAAACAGGCTCACACGAAATTTTTCATTTCCAAAAAAAGCTTATCAAAAAATTCTATTATCTATCTAAAATATATCAGTCTCTAGCATTTCATTGTTTTTAGCTTGCTGTTTCTCGTGTTTTCAGTCTTTGA
>JAFSIU010000057.1 GCA_017439615.1 Bacillota bacterium | reverse complement strand
TAAAATAGTAATCGTTGACGATGATAATATAGTTACACAAGCATTGAAAATGTTGTTAAAACTTGAAGGCTTTTCAAATGTAAGCTTTTTCAATAGTCCGTTTGAGGCTTTGGCTGCGGCCTTGACCGCTGCTCTTTGTTTCCATTCAGATGAATCATCTGCCGTGAACCATACCGCAATATGTTCAGAGGGATTTTCATTCTCCGCCAAAACATCAGGAACATCCTTGGAATATATGGAAGCGGTGCTGAAATCAGGTTTTGCATAAATCATATCCTCTGCCTGAGGATAATCGCTGTAAATTTCAGCTATCTTCCAGCCCTCACCGAAATAAAAGCTGATGCCATAGCTGTCCTTTTCATCAATTTCTATCGAGGCAGTGAGTAAAACTTTCCTACCCTCTGCACTTTCCTGCAAAAACAAGCTGCCCTTGGCAGAGGTTGCAAGTCCTGCCTGTTCTGCCTGCAGGCTGAAGCTTTCACTTTTGATTATATCCGGGTTGACAGTATAGCTTACTGCAAGTTCTTTATCACAGGCGGAAAACAGGAATAATGAAAATATAAGCAAAACAGTGAGCAGCTTTTTCATTTCTGTACCTCCTTTGATTCGTATAGGCTTTTTCATTTTTGTGCAATGCAGGAGATAATAGTTTTACAAAGACTTATTTTTCCATGGGCGGACGGGCTTCATCAACAACAAGTGCGGGATCAAAGAGATATTTGGAAATGCGCTCGGGATAGCGAAGCATAGTGAGACCGTCAAGATTCAGACGTTCCTGATACATATATCCATCATAGAATTTGGTATTCATATTGGCAGCAACGGGACAGAAGATCGTAAAGCCCTCGGAGATGAGATATTGCATACGCTCATCATCCTCCGAGAAGGAAACACCAAAGGGAGTGATGATGATATTGGTCTTGCCGACATATTCAGCGATATAGCTCTGCCAGCGGGAAATATCATATTTGATTTGCTTCATGGTGATGGCCTTGGTATTCCAATACTGATTATGGGTATAGCTGTGGCAGGCAATCTGCCAACCGCTTTCACGCAGAGCTGTTGCTACCTCCACTGTCTTTGCCTTGAAGCCGTCCATCACTTCCTTGCTGTAATCATCAGGGTCGGTTATGCGATAGCCAAATGCCCCCTGATAACCGGTGAGTGCAACAATTCCCTTGGCGCCGCGGAAGGAGAATTCGGGATGCTCCTCCACAAAGCTGTCAAGAATGGGCATAACATCACCATCATATGTGATCTGCTCCTTGCCGTCATTGCCCTTGACAATGGTGCAAACCCTGCCGTCAGCGTCGACATCAAGTCTCTGAGCAAAACCGTCGCTCTTCATATAATCATAATAATTGACATCATCGATGGAGATGATCAAAGGCTTTTTGCCTTCCGGCAGATAGATATCCTTTGCCTGCACCTTACCATCAACAATTTCAGACATCCATGTGATGTCATAAAGCACAAAATCATTCTCCAAAAACAGCGGGAGCATCGCCTTGAATTCCGAAACTGTGGTCATCCACATATTATATCCGTCTGCAGAATGGCCTTTGTTGTCAAAGGCAAGATCGGTATCGATGATGAGGCTATGAAAGAAAACATGATATGCCTTGCCCTCATATTTCACCAGGGCAGCTTTTTGTGCTTCATATTCCGCGATTTTTTCGGTGAAATATTCTTCCTTCAATTCACTTGCCTGCAAAAAGCTGATCGCTTCATCATAGAAATAGCCTTTTGCAAGTATATCCGCCTCGGCGATCAATGTATTGATTTCTTCTGTGGGGATGATTTCCTGCGGCTCTGCGGGCGCAGTGGTTGGCTCTTCGATAATCACTGTTGAGGTCTGAGCAACAGCAGTTGTCGGGTCAACCGCCACGGTGTTTTCAGGCGCAGTTGTCGGCTCTGCTGATACCACACTTGTTTGTGCAGGCTTTGAAGGCTCAACGACAGAAGTTTCTGTTTCCACCGCAGTGCTTGTGGCAGCGGCAGTAGTCTCCCATGCATAGCTTGTCAAATCATCGGCGGTGAGGACTTTCGGCTCCTCACAAGCGTATAATCCCAAACAGAGCATAAGTCCGATACACAATAATAAAAATTTATGTTTATGCTTCATATTCTTCCCCTCGGTTCTGCAGCAAAAATATCTTAATATCTTTATAGACATAATTTTCGTGTATTTTGTTGCAAAATGCAATAAAAAAATCTCGGTTTTTGCCGAGATTTTTTTGTTTATGCAATTAAACGATATAAGGCTCCTTGTCCGGTGCATCGATCATCTTTTTCAATGCCTCGGGGAAGGTGTTATAGGCAATTTCTGATTTTTCGGCGGGAGTGATTCCAACAGCACCATTGCGCAACCATTCGATGGTGCCTTCCGCACAGCCGCGGTTGAAAATGAAAATGGAATGCTCAAGCTGTGCGTCATAGAATTCCTTGCCATAGAAATTGATCAGACAATTCTTCCAATAGTTATATCCATAATGTCTGTAAAAATCGGCAAAGCTGTTCTGACCTTCGTATTCCAGAACCTTTTGATAATATGAAGCCTTTGTCTGCAAACAGGTAAGCATTTCGGCACATTTCTGCATATGCACTTCCTTGCTCTTTGCCAAATCCGGCCATATATGCTTTGTATCATGGTAATAAACATAATTTATCAAAGCATATTTATCCTCGAAATAATTATAGAAGGTCTGCTTTGCAACTTCAGCCTCCTGCAAAATCATTTCGATGGTGATGTCCTTGACATGATTCTCCGCCACCAATTTGATAATAGCATTATAGAGGCTTTTTACAGTCTTATTGAATTTTATCTCTTTATATTCCATACTTTTCTCTCCCTTTACTGAATAGACAAAAGCAAAATTTTTTCTAAAATTTGACGAATTCCGACAAAATTCTTTTATTAGACGGATTTCAATACAGGTCTTTTATTTGACTTCCTTTTGTTCCTGTCTGTTTTTATTTCATGGTGTTTATATTATGCTTTTGTCAAAAGGAAAAACTAAGGGGGTCTGCCATTGGACAAACACCAAATGAATAAAATGAAGATCTCGGCTCGCAGGAGAACACCTGCCAAAAGAGATTGTGCCTGAAGGGCTATATTTTATTCATCAGTCATACAAATCTGCAGAAGCAATTTGCAATTCTTATTATTAATTAACTCCACTAATTATAATAACATTGTAAACAATAAAAATCAAGTATCAGCTCCTGTAGATTTGCAAAAATCTTCACATTTTCACGAGGAAGGAAAGGAGTTTTATTTAAATGAAAAACTTAGATACAATGCTCAAACATGTAAAATATGCCGAACTCAGCAGACGTACCTTCTTGAAAGGCGCTTTGGCCGCAGGTGGTGCTCTTGCTCTGGCAGGCTGCAACAATGAATCAACCGTCAAAACCGTAACAGTAACCGAAACCAAAACCGTTACCGTTACCGAACCCACCGTTCCCACCGAGGATGCTATCGAACCCATCATCAAGGTTCCCAGCTACATTCTTGCTGACTATGCAAGCTGCGTTGGCTGCGCAATCTGCTCCATCGAATGCTCTTTGAAGCACTATGGCATTGCTGATATGGAAAGAACCAACATCAAGGTTTATGGCGTCAATGTCAATGGCGGTATGGTTGATATCCCGATCCTCTGCATGAAGTGCAATGATACCCCCTGTATGGCTGTTTGTCCTCCCAAAGTAAATGCTATCTCCATTCATCCCACTAACGGCGCTATCCTCATTGACCATGACAAATGCACCGTTTGCGGTCTCTGCGTCGAAGCATGTGCAGAACAGCGCACCGGCTGCCTCAGCCTTTCCAATGACGGCAATGAAGTTGTCGGTATGTGCGACCTCTGCGACGGTAATCCTGCCTGCGTTACCTATTGCCCCGAAAACGTTCTCCAGCTCTTGGCAAAGGTCAACCCCGTCATCAACCATGCAAGAAAACCCCGTTCCATTGCTGAAGATGTATACAATTTCCTGTATGCAGTAAAGTAAGCTATATCAGATAGAAATAGGAGGTAATTGATTATGTCTAACGGTTATTGGGAAAATATGGTCAAAATCGATATGACCACAGAATCCATTGAATATACAAAAGACCACATGCAATATGTTGAAGAATATTTAGGCGGCAGAGCATTGGGTATCAAAATGCTTTGGGAAGCTCTGAAAGACAAGCCCGATATCGATCCCTTGGGCCCCGAAAACCCCTTGATGCTGATTCCCGGTGTTGCTACCGGTGTTGGCTTCCCCACTTCCGCATCCCGCGGCGAATGTGTCTGCAAAAGCCCCTTGACAATGCCCAAAACTCCTGCAGGTGAACATTCTCACACAGTAGCATATTCCTCCTGCGGCGGCAAATTCCATGCTGACCTCAAATTCGCAGGTATCGATATGCTCTATATCACCGGTCAGGCAAAGTCTCCCAAAGTTATCGTTATTGATAACGGTGCTGTTTCCATCGTTGACGGCAGCAAATACTGGGGTATGGATACCAACCAATTCGAAGAAACCATTCAGAAGGAATATGGCGATGAATGGAAAGCTCTCGGCATCGGACCCGCAGGCGAAAAGCTCGTCCGTTATGCCTGCATCCTCAATGAAGCCGGTCGTGCATTCGGCCGCGTAGGCGTTGGTGCTGTTATGGGCTCCAAAATGCTCAAAGGTATTGTTTGCCGCGGCAACAAGGCTGTTCCCATGGCAAATGTTGACAAATTCATCGAAAAGAGAGAAGAAACCCTGCAGACCATGCTCGCAGCTCCTGTTCTGAAGAGCCGCCGTCGTTATGGTACAGGCTCCCTGCTCTCCGGCCAGAACGGTATCAACTTCACCGTTAAGAACTGGACCAACACTGTCAATCCCCATGATGATACAATCGGTACTCCCGCATTGATGGACAACTATTGGGTAAGACATCGTTCCTGCTGGGGCTGCCCCGTTTACTGCATGAAATTCGGTGTTGCACGCAGCGGCGAATTCAAGGGCGAATATACCGAAGGTCCCGAATTCGAATCCGGCGTTCTGGGCAGCGGTCTGTTGATGGACAACATGGGCAGCTGGACTCACCTCATGGATCTGGCAGAAAGACAAGGCTTTGACCAGCTCAATCTGGGCGGCGTTCTCGGTCTTGCCTGCGAATGCTATGAAAAGGGCATCATCAAGTCTTCCGATGTTGACGGCTTGAAGCTCGAATGGGGTAATGCAGATCAGCTCCACAAATTCGCAATGAACATCATCAACAAAAAGGATGAAAAAGAAATCTATGGCTGGTTCGCTATGGGCGCAGGCTATGCAGCTTCCAAGCTCGGTCCCGAAGCAATGAAGATCGCTCCCCATGTAAAGAACCATGTATACAGTGTTCAGATGCCCCACCTCATGAGCAACACCTTTGCTTTCTCCACCCGTGGCGGCTGCCACCTCTTCGGCGCAAGCAAGGCTGCTCAGGAAGCTAACATCATCCGTGACCTCGGCGGCCACTGCAATGCTCCCGCAGCATATTCTTATGGTGCTTCCGGTACTGCCGATATCAACAGCTTCATCATGGGCATCTCTCTCACCCTGGATCAGTATATGTATATCGGTGAAAAGTGCATCAACATCGAAAAGATGTTCAACTGCCTCAACGGCTTCCGTGCAGAAGACGATGATTTCGTCGATAAGGTATATGATCTTCCCATTCCCGACGGTAAAAATGCAGGCAAGACCATGAAGAGAGACGAATGGGCTGCCAACAGAGAAGCATATTATACCGAATGCGGCTGGGATCCCAAAACCGGCAAACCCACCGAAGGCAAACTGCAGGAATTGGGCCTCAATGATATGATTCCCTACCTTGCAAAGATTCCTTTCTAAGCCATAAAGATTATATTGCTTTCGGCAGGCGGCTCTCATGCCGCCTGCCGAACAATGCATTTTCAGATTTTGCATAAAGGAATGAAAAGCATATGAGCGTAAAACTAACTTTTATAAGCTGGATAAGCCTCTGCGGCGGACTCATTGTCGGCATGATCGCACAAAAATCCCGTATGTGCTTCATCGGCGGATGGCGTGATTTTTTTCTCATTCGCGATAAATATCTGCTGAAGGGCTTTATTTCCTTTTTCATCACAGCGGCATTGATGTTCTTTATTTTCTATTCCGCGGATTTCTATCTCAAAAACTATCCGTGGTTTGACCGCCCTCCCATCAAGGTTGCCCAGATAGACTATTATGAAGCAGGTAAGCAGGCTGTCGGCGATTACATCATTGCGGATTCCTCTCGTGCTCTTGATGCTTGTGAGCTGCTCTCTGCACCTGACCTTATTATCGGCGAAGATCTGCCCATTCCGGGTATTCAAATCGGTGATCTGAAGATACCGAATGAGATACTGCTTTATCTTGCTGCAGCATTCATCATAGGTCTGTTTTCCACGCTTGCCAACGGCTGTCCGATGCGTCAGCATGTTATGGCAGGCAGCGGTAATCTTTCCGCCGTGATGTTTCTGCTCGGCTTTTACGGAGCGATACTTGTTTATGACAAATTCTTCGTTGATTTCTTTAACGAATTGATAGCCTGGTAAAGTAAAATACAAAAATAAATACGTTCCACACTAATTGATAAAGGACAAGCATTAATGAGCATTAAACTTACTTTTATCAGCAATATAAGCCTTTTGGCAGGATTAATGATCGGAATGATCGCACAAAAATCCCGTATGTGCTTCATCGGCGGATGGCGTGATTTTTTTCTCATTCGCGATAAGTATCTGCTGAAGGGCTTTATTTCCTTTTTCATCACAGCGACATTGATGTTCTTTATTTTCTATTCCGCGGATTTTTATCTCAAAAGCTATCCGTGGTTTAACCGCCCTCCTATCAAAGTCAGCGCACTGGATTATAAATCTTTAGGCCTTTATTATGAAGGAACATTTCTTATTACGGACACTTCGCGGGCTCTTGATGCATGCGAACTGAAAAGTACTCCCGATATAATAATTGGCAAAGACATACCTATCCCGGGCATACAAATCGGCACTTTCAAGATTCCGATTGAAAGCATATTATACCTGATATCGTCATTTATTATCGGTCTATTTTCCACGTTTGCCAACGGCTGTCCGATGCGTCAGCATGTTATGGCAGGCAGCGGTAATCTTTCCGCCATGATGTTTCTGCTCGGATTCTATGGAGCGATTCTGGTTTATGACAAATTCTTCGTCGATTATTTC
>JAFSIU010000056.1 GCA_017439615.1 Bacillota bacterium | reverse complement strand
GACTTGATAACGAAAAAGCCGCAAACAGCTATGATACAGAGCTTGAGCAGGAGCTTTTAATGAAAATCAATCAGCTTGGCATCGGCGCACAGGGCTTTGGCGGAGATATAACAGCCCTGCAGGTCAATGTGGAAACTCTGCCCTGTCATATCGCCTCCCTGCCTGTTGCAGTCAATATCAACTGTCATGTCGCAAGACATATTCATATCAGCTTATAAGAGGTGAAAAGATGAAAATACATCATTTGACAACACCCATTGACCGCAAGGTCTTAAAAGATATTAAGGTCGGCGACAAGGTTCTGCTTTCAGGAACTGTTTATACTGCACGCGATGCTGCACATAAAAGAATGTGTGAAGCGATTGCAAAAGGTGAAGACCTTCCCTTTGATCCAAAAGAGCAAATTATATTCTATGCAGGTCCCGCCCCTGCACCGCCCGGCTTTGCTATCGGCTCTGTCGGTCCCACGACCTCATATCGTATGGATGCTTATACCCCGCAAATGCTGGAGCAAGGCATTCAGGCGATGATAGGCAAAGGCATGCGGAATGATGAGGTCAAAGCCGCCTGCCAAAAATACGGCGCTGTTTATTTCGCGACTGCAGGCGGTGTAGCAGCCTTGCTCTCAGGCTGCATTACAGAGGCAAAAATCATTGCATATGAAGATCTGGGAGCTGAAAGCATCAGAAAGCTGCAAATCAAGGATATGCCGCTTTGGGTTGCTGTCGATTGCAGCGGTAATGATATTTATGCACAGAAAGATGCTTGCAAATAGCCTTGAAAAGAATTAAAATAGATACAACATAAAACGACAAGAAAAGAGGTTGTCATTATGCATCAACCACCACTGATCGGCAAAAACATACAAGCCAAGCGTAAGGAACGCAGAATGAGTCTGGAAGCTCTTTCCAAACGCTGCGGCGTTTCCAAATCCATGCTCTCCCAGATCGAGCAGGACAAAACAAATCCCACCATCATTACCGCATGGAAAATAGCCAAAACTCTTTCAATGTCAATTGAGGAATTGATGGAGAATAAAGACGGTGCCCTCATTGAAGTCATCAAAAATGAAGATGCGCCTACCATGTCCACCAATGACAATAAGGGTTATCTGAAGGTCAACAGTCCTATGGATACCATTGAGGAAACCGAGCTTTATACTGTTCATCTTGAGCCAAAGGGCATCAATGCATCCGAAGCTCATGCGCCTGGTGCTGTGGAATTCCTTTATATCATAGAAGGCGAAGTCAAAGTCACTGCAGGAGATCATGCTGCAGTTCTTCAGCCCGGTGATACTGCACGCTATAATGCCGATATCGCACACAGCGCAGAGAATATCGGTGATAAAGAAGCCAAAATGTTCCTTGTCGTCAATATACCTATGAAATAAGCATATCACCTATATAAAAAATCAAAAAACAGATATAGCATTTTACAGCTATACCTGTTTTTTTGATTTCAGGATACAATAAAGAAAAGCTCCCTTTTACCTTTTGGACTGATTTAGGCAATAAACAACCTTCCTCCGTCAAAATGACGGAGGAAGGTATGCTCACGGACCACAACTG
>JAFSIU010000055.1 GCA_017439615.1 Bacillota bacterium | reverse complement strand
TATTCAAAAGCATAAAGCCTCCCCTCTGCTCATATATATTTACAAAACAGCGGAGTGGGAGGCTTAAGCATGCAGGATTATATTCAAAAGAGAGTGATGCAAATAAGTAACTATATTCTTGAAAGCGGCTCCACAGTGCGCGCGACTGCCGGTGTTTTCGGAGTTTCAAAATCAACTGTTCATAAGGATATAACAGAAAGGCTGCCGCTCATCAATGAAATGGTGGCGGCAAGAATACGGGATATTCTGGAAAACAACAAGGCAGAGCGGCATATCAGGGGAGGAGAAGCCACAAAACAGAAATATATACAGCAAAAGAAGGAGAGTGTTTGACTCTCCTTTTGATTTCCCGATTCTGATCAGGCAAACTATTTTGCCATTATCTCAGGGTAAAAAAGGATTTTTTCTTTTGGCAGCAAATATAAATAGCAAAAGTTTTTTGAGGGTTGAATATGCAAAAAGAAGTTATTATATACAGTGATGGTGCTTGCTCCGGCAATCCGGGACCCGGAGGCTGGGGCACAGTGCTGATATACGGAGCGCATCGCAAGGAGCTTTCGGGCTTTGAGCCGCAAACCACCAATAACCGTATGGAGCTGCGCGCCGCTTTGGAGGGACTGCAGGCTTTGAAGGAGCCCTGCAGTGTAAAGCTTTATTCTGACAGTGCTTATCTTGTACGCGGTTTCAATGAGGGATGGCTGGCAAACTGGCTGAAAAACGGATGGAAAAACTCCAAAAAAGAGCCCGTGGAAAATCAGGAGCTGTGGAAGGCCTTATATGAAATGTCGCAAAAGCATAAAATCGAATGGATAAAAGTCAAGGGGCATGCAGGCAATCCCGAAAATGAACGCTGCGACAAGCTCGCCACCACCGCCATAAAAGAAAATACCGATATTTAAAAGAGCAGCGCTGCTGCTCTTTTTTCTGCACCAAATGAGTAACTTGTACATAAAATATATCAGCGTAGAAATACGCTGATTTTCTCCCCGGAGGTTTTAAGACTTATGGTTTTCTTTCAGAATCAGGCTACCCTTTACTCAAATAACGGAGCCACACTTTCGAATATAGCAGCAGGCGAGATCAATGAAACTCTCAGCATTGATAAAACCGCTGTTGTTGATACATATACAGCTGACGGCACTGCGACCTTTGTCATCACTCTGAACAATACAGGCACAGCAGCCATCACCGGTTTGACCGTAACCGACAATCTCGGTGAATATAATTTCGGAGGCGGCCCTCTCTACCCGCTTTCTTATATTGAAGATTCCATCAGATACTATCAGAACGGCATTCTGCAGCCTGCTCCGACTGTCAGCGCAAACGGAGAGCTGATAATTGAAAATATCACAGTTCCCGCAGGCGGAAACACCATGCTCATTTATGCTGCGGATATCACAGCCTCTGCACCGCTTGCCGCAGGCAGCCTGATCGTCAATGAGGTCATCGCAGGCAATGCCGAAGCACAAAGCACCCTGACTGTTGAGGATTATATCAACCTTGCTATCAACAAGGATATCGAGCCTGACGCTGTCAATGAAAATGGCAGTTTCAGCTATATTTTCACTATTTATAACTATGGTAACAGAGCTGCTGCTGCCGAAGACGGCATCAGATTAGTCGATGAATTTGATCCTGTTATCACCATTGAGGAGGTTACACTTGACGGTGATGCCTTCACGAATTATACCTATGTCGGAGGCATTTTCACCAGTGATACCGGCGCGATCACCGTTCCTGCCGCTGCCATCACACAAACACCCGATGGCACATGGGTAACCAGCCCCGGCACCACCACCTTGATAATAAACGGCAATCTCTGAGAATATTTAACTGAATGGCACTCAAAAGGCATATCCCAATGAGGATATGCCTTTTCACATAGCTGTAAGCATCTTTAAACAGTAAGTTCATTGGCCTAAGCTTGATTTTTCTGCATATTAGTTATATTATTTAAGCAGAATTTTTGCAGCAGCGATGGCAAGCAAAAGGAGGAAGCAAATGAAAAAGAGTTTCACTATAATAATGGCTTTGATGATTGTTTTTTCTTTCACGATCAATGCCTTGGCAATTGATTATGTCAATGCGCTTTATACCGATATCCGTTTCAAGGCAGACGGAAGATGCGTGAATGTAGAAACATATAATATCAATAATTACGGATACTATAAGCTCCGTGATATTGCAGCGATGGCAGCGGGAACCGACAAGGAGTTTTCGGTCACATGGGATCCGACACAGAATATGATCACCCTGACTGCAGGAGGGGAATATACTCCTTCGGCTGCTGATCTGCAGCCCGGAGATGCCAAAAGCAAGAAAGCCCTGCCAAACGCAGCAAGTCTTGTTATCAATGGCCAAAAGGTTGATTTTGTGGCATATAATATCAACAATTTCACCTATTTCAAATTGCGTGATATCTGTCAGGCGCTTGATATCGGCGTGGTCTGGGATGAAAGCAGCCGCACCTCAGGCATTGCTACCAAGCTGAGCTATGAAGCAACTCAACCCTATTTCGTCGCTCCTGTTTCCTTAAAGATCAAGGATGTCGATGTTTCTCGGTCTTATACCTCGACATCTCTTTATATCGGGCAGAGCACCTTCCTTGATGCAGAGCTCTCTCCCGCAAATGCCGGCAGCGGTATTATCTGGAGCAGCTCAGATGCAAGCATTGCTTCTGTTGATGGCTATGGCAAAGTTACCGCACACAAAACCGGCACTGTTACCATAACCGCCATGACATATAATGACAAGAGCGACACCTTTACAATCAAGGTTCCGCAGGCGGCGGCAGAGCTGCAATATCAGATGAATACCGACAAAACCGGATATATCATTACAGGCTGTGATACCGATGCCTATACAGCACATATTCCTGCCTCATATAATGGACTGCCTGTTGTTGCTATTCACGAAAAGGCTTTTATGAATTGCAGCTCGCTGAGATATTTCACTGTTGATGAAGAGCAAGGCATTTTCTATGAAGAAGGCGGAGTTATCTTCACAGATATTCCCCACAAGACCTTGGTTTGCTTCCCGCCCGATTATGACGCTGCCACATATTATTATGCTCCCGAGGATACGAAAGCTGTTGCTTCATATGCCTTCGCAGGACTGAAGGCTTTGGAGACCTTGACCTTCCATGAGGGACTGCAGAGCATCGGAGACAGTATATTCTACAAAATCAATGATAAAGAGCATGTTAATCTGCGTGTCTATATGCCGGATTCTCTGACAGACATAGGCTCTTATCTCATGCAGGGACAAAGCCGCAATGTAGCCTTTTATGCACATGATGACACGGCAATCCTCAAATATGCAAGGGATAATGAGATACCCGCAGGTATCATTTCCGATTTCCACGGTGATGAAACAAGTGTGGAATTGAGCGCACCTGCATCGCTGCCTGCTGAGCAAATGTTCCCTGCCGCAGAAAAAAGCAGAAAATATTACAATGATACAGCCGCTTTGACATATTATACATATAGCTGGGGCTTCGATACCACGATCGATATCTCCGCACTGCAGAAGACACACAGCGGCGAGATATATATCACCTTGGATCATGTCTGGAGCAACATATGTGCTGACCCATATGGAAATACCGAATTCAATGCCTCAGCACAGACAGGTCTTTACGGCGCCGGATATACCGAGGGCGAAGCAATTCTTCGCGGCTATGACAAACAGGGAAAACTCATCGCAATGCAATATGTCAGCGGAGATTTTGCTTTTGCCTTCCCAGGAGCCTTCAATCTTGGCATTGAAAAGGGCAGCAACACACAATTGACTGTGATACCGGTCGAGCCTGTGTTTGTTGCATCTTCCGGAGCATATAACTTAGATCCCACACAATGGTACCACACTCATCCACACGGAGATCTGATGCAATATTTTGTGCTGCAGATACCTTATGCAGTTTTCACTCAGCAATTCTCCATGGATACCAATCTGCTGACCTATAATTTCTTTGACGCAACAAATGGTGAAAGCATAACATTGGGCAGCTACTGCACCCCGCATTATGTGATCGGGCGTACTACACTGGAAGAGGTTATGAAAGCCGAAGAGATGTCAGCCGTAAGCTTTATTTTTGATAAGCTTGAATGTTTATGGGAGGATGAAAACCTCAAATGTATGATTTCCGGTTCTTTAGGACAGACAGAAGAATTCGGACAAAAGGCAAGCGATTTATTGAAAAGGGCTAAACAGGTCATGGTCGGGACATATTTCCCTGCCGATGCTCCGATCGGACAAATCATCATTGACAGCACCTCGAGCTGGTCGCCCGTGGCAAGCGAGGGCAATATCCATCTGCCGGAGGATGTTGTCAGAGACTTTTCCGAACTGACGATAGCTCATGAGATGGTGCATGCTATCGATCAACAGATCCCTGCCATGGCCCATAACAAATATGCACCTACACCATGGTATGAGGGCAGAGCCGAATATCTCAGCAGGCTCATACTCAATGAAAACGGAGCCCCGAATGATTTTGACTGGTCCTTCCTTTCGGAAGAGGACAAGGCAGATTTCTTCCACTATTACTATTATTCCACCAATCGCACCACAGAATATGATGTCGGGCATCATTTCTTCTATTACCTGCTACAGACCTATGGAGAAAATGTCTCGGCAAAGATAATGGCGAATATTGCAGCCCTGCCCGAAATTGATCCTATCGTCCAAGTCAGTGATGAAAAGCAGGAAGAATATGCACAGATGTTCAAGCAATGCATTGAGGCAGCAACCGAAGTCGGAGTCTTCCAAAACTTTGTCCGTGATGTGATCAACAAATAATGCACAACGATAACTCGATGCTTATTCAAAAAAATAACAGGCATACCATATGGTATGCCTGTTATTTCGAAATATCAATTTTCGTCTTCTGTTAAATATTTCAACATTCGCTCGGGATTTTCCAAAAAGCTTTTAGTCAATTGATAATGCTCGCAGTCCTTGTAGGCAACTTTTTCTATACTATCATCAGAAAACTGATAAATACAGGCATTGGGATAAGCAAGCAAAATGGGTGAATGAGTGGCGATGATGAATTGAGAATCCTTTTGCACCAGCTCATGCATCAAGCTGAGCATCGCCATTTGCCTTGAAGGAGAAAGAGCTGCTTCAGGTTCATCCAAAAGATAAATTCCATTGCCGCCAAAGCGATTTTTCATCAATGACATAAAGCTTTCGCCATGTGATTGCTCATGCAGAGAAACACCGCCATAGCTGCTGATAACCGGCGCTCCAAAGCCGCCCTCATCGTCAAGAGCATCAATATAGCTTGCTGCATTATAAAGGCTTTCCGCACGCAGGAAGAATCCATCCTTGGCATGGCGTGAGCGAGAGAGAGTGAGCAATTCACAAAGTTCGGAATGGGTACTTGCCGTAGAAAAGCTGAAATTTCGGCTGCCGCCTTCGGGATTGAAGCCATAGGCTACTGCTATCGCTTCCAAAAGCGTTGATTTGCCCGTTCCATTCTCCCCGACAAAGAAGGTTACAGCCTGCTCAAACTCCATTCCGTCTCGGCTCTGCAAACAATGCACGGCGGGCAGCTTGGATATATAGGAATTCTCATCCGGCTCTTTTTTCAAATATATTTTCTGTATATAATTTTTACCGAACATATAATTGCTCCAAATACACATATGCCCTCCGCAAGCTTTTTGCTTGCGGAGGGCACTCTTATTAATCAAAAAGCTCTGAAACGGAAAGGCCTTCGTGGATGCGGCGGATCGCTTCACCCAGCAAAGCAGCAACAGAGATCTGCTTGATCTTGCTGCACTGACCCTGACGCTCGGGGTCAATGGGCATGGTATTGGTGGTGAGAACTTCTTTTATGCAGGATTTCTCCAGCCTGTCCATTGCGGGAGGAGAGAAAACGGGATGTGTGCAGCAGGCATAAACCTCCTTGGCACCCATATTCTTCAGGACCTCGGCACCCTTGGTGATGGTACCTGCGGTATCAATGATATCATCAATCATAATGCAGGTTTTGCCTTCGATATCGCCGATAACATTCATAATCTCAGCCTTGTTGGCTTCGGGACGCATTTTTTCAATGATGGCAATGGAGGCACCGATGCGGTTTGCCAGATTGCGGGCGCGGGTAACGCCGCCCAGATCAGGAGAAACAACGCATACATCATTATTCTTTGCCAATTCCTGATAATATTCAGCAAGGAGAGGAACACCGGGGAGATGATCAACAGGAATATCAAAGAAGCCCTGAATTGCAGCAGCATGCAAATCCATAGTGATAACTCTGTTTGCGCCTGCGGCGGTGATGAGATTTGCTACCAATTTGGCAGAGATCGGATCACGGGCTTTGCTCTTTCTTTCCTGACGGGCATAGCCGTAATAAGGAAGGACTGCAGTGATACGGCGTGCAGAGGCACGGCGCAATGCATCGACCATGATCAGAAGCTGCATTAGATTATCGTTTACGGGATAGCAGGTAGGCTGTACGATGAAGATATCGCAATCGCGAACGCTTTCATTGATTTCCAAAGCGATTTCACCGTCACAGAAGGTTTTGACCTTGCATACTCCGAGAGGAATACCGAGATATTCAACAATTTCTTCCGCTAATGCGGGATTGGCATTACAAGAAAATACTTTCAAATCACTATAACCGCTGCTCATTTTCAAACCTCTTCCATATATTATTTTTACATTAAAACAATTTCTTTTATATTCGACTGTTTTTTGTCTTTTCCTTGTTATTTTTCTCTTTTTTCTTTATTTTTTCTTACCCAGCCTTCGATATTGCGCTGACGCTCTCTGGCAATGGCAAGTGCTTCCGCGGGGACATCCTCGGTAACCGTGCTGCCTGCCGCAACATAGCTGTCATCTGCGATCTTCACGGGAGCAACCATATTCACATTGCAGCCAACAAAAGCATTGTTGCCGATTTCGGTTTTATATTTCTTATATCCATCATAATTGCAGGTGATGCAGCCGCAGCCGATATTGACGCCGCTGCCGACTTCGGCATCACCGATATAGCTTAAATGCGGAATCTTGCTGCCTGCACCGACTTTGGTATTCTTCACCTCGCAGAAACCGCCGATTTTGACATTTTCTGCCAGCTCTGTGCCTGGACGCATATAAGTATAAGGACCGATATTCGCACCTGTCTCCGTTTTGATACTGTCAAGCACGGCATAGCGAACCTGAGAATTATCGCCGATAGTGCTGTTCAGGATATCGCAATCGGGGCCGATCACACAATTTGCACCGATTACGGTATTGCCGCGAAGATGGGTATTTGGACGGATAACGGTATCTGCACCTATCTTCACACCCTTTTCGATATAGGTGGTTTTGGGGTCTATGATGGTGGCTCCTTCAAGCATAATATCTTTCAAAACACGCTTGCGCAGAATTTTTTCCGCAGCAGCCTGCTGGATCCTGTCATTGACACCGAGTGCGGTATTGCTGTCTTCGCAGAGATAAGCATTGACCTGATAGCCCTTGGCAATCAAAAGCTCTAACACCTGAGTGAGATAATATTCTCCTTGTGCATTATTTGTATCAAGCTCATCGATGACCGAGCGCAAAGCCGCCAGATCAAAGCAATATGTACCCGTGTTGATCTCTGTGATCTTCTTTTGCGAGGCAGTTGCATCCTTTTCTTCGATGATACCTAGCACTCTGCCTGTGCCTTCGCGGAATATTCTGCCATAGCCGGCAGGATTTTTCATCTCAGCAGACAAAACAGTGCAGACCGCACCGCTTTCGCGGAAATAATTACGCAAAGCGATCAGCGTTTTGCCCTCAATCAAGGGAGCATCTCCGCACATCACCAGGACTTCGCCCTTTTTTTCCTTAATGAAGGGCAATGCACACATCACCGCATGACCTGTGCCAAGCTGACGAAATTGCTCACAATAGCTGACCTCATCACCGATAGCTGCTCTGACTTCAGCAGAGCCATGACCGACGACAAGCATCGGTTTTGTGATACCTGCTTCATGACAGGCATCTATCACATAAGAAACCAAAGCCTTGCCTGCTACTTTGTGCAGCACCTTAGGCAGATCGGATTTCATCCTTGTGCCCTTGCCTGCTGCCAGAATGATAGCCTGACAATTATCAGAATTAATTTTCGGCATTTTGCTTCCCCCTGTTTTTAATAGGAATAATATTAGTATAACAATATGCTGCTGATTTTTCAACCATACAAAAGGCTTTTAATAAGAAAACAGCTCTCAAAAGAGCTGTTTTCTTATTAAAACTATTGTTTGCTTTTCAAAAATGCCTCCAAGCCCTCGGGGAAATTTGCTTTTATGAGCGGATAACCCTGATTAGCGGCGAGCATAAGATACATATTGGTCGGGGAATCTATTATTCTATGCAGCTGAGAGTATTCTATTTTTGCCTCGGCATTGGGCGTATGGACAATAAAATAATCTTCATAGAATTCAAAAATATTTTCTCTGTCATGTGCGAGTTTATTGGATTCCCAGACTTTTTTGATACGACGGTTTTGCATACCGATAAGCATCAGCGGATAAACCGCACCGAAGGCATAGAAAAAAGGATTGTCCCAAAAAATAGCCAGAAATACACAAGCAGCCTCAATGATGCAAAGACTGATAATAAGCCGCTTTTTGTTTATCAGCACCCAGGTATATTTTTTGAACTCTTCAAAATTATATTTTGTTGTTGTTTGATAAAGATAATTCATTTTTATTCCTCCTGCTGCTGATACAGACGAAAATCTCTGGAGATTTGTTTCATCTTTATATTATCATAAGCAATAAAGAAAAAACAGCCCCGAAAAACGGGGCTGCAAGAAAATCAACATAATATAAGACTAAAATTACATCTCTTCAGCAGGCTCGACTGCATTTTCCACATCGGCAAGAGCCGCTTCATAATATTTCATAACCTCTGCCTGAATAGCATCTCTGACTTCCTGAGAAATGGGATGAGCAATATCCCTGAAAGCACCGTCTGCCATTTTGCGGCTGGGCATAGCAACGAAAAGACCATTCTGTCCTTCGATCACCTTGACATCATGAACAACAAAAACCTCATCAAAGGTGATGGAAACGATGGCTTTCATCTTGCCCTCATCCATTAATTTTCTTACTCTTACATCTGTTACCTTCATCACAATATCCTCCCTCATTTTATATCGCAATGGAAATATACGGCTTTTTACAAGAAATTCCTGCAAAAAATTGGTAATAACCCCTATTTATTATAACAAAAGAATTTTTTAATTGCAATTTAAATTTTGCAGTATTATAATAAGAATGCCATAATAAGGGCAGAATTTGAATTTTCGGAGGTGAACACATGGACGGCGACCCTACTGCGGGAAATTTTCATAAGAAAGCTGCGGGGGAACTCCATGCGTTTTAGCACCTGTCCCTCCGCAAAAGGAGGGAGAATATGCTCTTTATTTACAGAACTGTCGGATCTGAGCTCGTTTTCGAAGACAATTTCGAAAAAGGCTCCTGGATCAATCTGATCAATCCCACAGAGGCAGAGATTCAAAAAGTCGCTGCCGGAACCAATATCTCGGTCGAAATGCTGCAATACCCTCTGGACGATGAAGAGGTTTCCCGTATGGAAATCGATGAAGACCAGACTATGCTCATTTTCAATGCACCGATCATGACCAAAGAAGAGGTAGTTTATGACACTATCCCGGTGGGTATCATTCTGAACGATGATTTTATTGTTACCATTTGCCTCGAGGATATCAATCTTTATCAGGAATTTGCCTCAACAAGATTGAAAGGCATGGCAACATTCAAAAAGAATCGCTTCATACTGCAATTATTCCACAAGAAAACCAAGCTCTATCTGAAATATCTGCGTGATATTTCCTTGAGAACAAATGAGATCGAAGCAGAACAACGCACCTCTTTGAGCAACAAGGGACTTGTCCGACTGCTTAATCTGCAGAAGAGTCTGGTTTATTTCACCACAGCTCTTCACTCCAATGCCAAGGTAATGGAGCGACTGCAGAAAAGCAGAAGCATCAAGAAATATGAAGAAGATGAAGATTTGCTGGAAGACGTCATCATTGAAAACACTCAGGCTATCGAAATGGCGGGAATTTATTCCAAGATTACCGCAAACATGATGAACGCATTTGCATCTTTCATTTCCAACAACTTGAACAATGCCATGAAATTCTTGACAGCTGTCACGATTATTCTGGCTGTTCCCACAATGTTTGCCAGCTTCTGGGGAATGAATGTCAATGTGCCTTTCGGCGCAGGCGGCGGAACCTTGCTGCCATTCTTCTGCATCTGCGGTGTAGCTGCCGTTATCTGCGGCATTATCGCATTCTGGATGAACAAAAAGGGAATGTTCTGAGCCATAATCATTCATTTTTATCTCGTTTTATAAAATATTCAAAGGCATAGCAAAAAATGCTATGCCTTTTCTTTTATGAAAAGCTCATTCAAACCGCCGTAATTTGAAATTCACTTATTCATAACAGCGCTCAATCAAAAAAACAGCCGCAAATCAGATTGACATACAAAAAAGCAGAGACTTTTCAAGTCTCTGCTTTTTGATATATCTGAAACTATTCAACAGGAGCTTCAAAACCAAGTTCTTCAGCCTTTGCCAAAGCTTCGGCAGCCTTTTCTTCTTCACCCTTGCCGGCATAAGCCTGAGCAAGCAAGAAATAGGCATTGGGATCCTGATCATAGATCTCAATAGATTTTTCAAGCTGCTCGATTGCCATATCGAAATCTTCTTTTTCCAATGCAACGAGTGCAATGTGGAAATAACCGACTTCGGAATCGGGAAGAATGGAAGTCATCAAAGAGAAATTGTCAAGAGCCTTGTCATAGTCGCCGATCTCATAATAGACACAGCCCATTTTGTAATAAACCTCGGGGAAATTAGGATTCAGGAATGCAGCCTTGTCATAATCATCGAGTGCTTCTGCATATTTTTCCTGTGCATAATAGCAATTGCCTCTGTAATAATAAACGAGATGGTTGGTGGGGTTGGCAATTTTTGCTTTGGTAAGGAATTCGATAGCCTGTTCTTCCTCATTTTTGTCAATATGATATGCACCCATACGCAGGAATACTGCGAAATCCTGAACATCAAGCTCAATAGCCTTTTTGAAGTATACAACAGCTTCTTCGAAATTCTGTTCTTCATAAAGCAGATTGCCATAATCAGCAACAGCCTGTTTGTTGTTGGGATAATGTTCTATAACATATTCAACATATTTCTTTGCCTCAGCAATATTGCCCTGCAAATGACAAATGACAGACGCATTGTAATAAGCATCGGCTTCATCCAAACCGGCTTCGATAACCTTATTGAAATCTGCCAAAGCTTCAAGCATACGACCAACAGTCATCAGTGCAAGTGCGCGTTTGTAATAGCCATGAATAAAGTCAGGCTCTGCTTTCAAAACTTCATCAAGTTTTTCAATGCCCTGCATAATGGCAGCGACATCGCGATCATCATTACACATTCTGAGCGCTTCACCATAAAGCTCAACAAGTGCAGCATCTTTGGGATTCTTTTCAAAAGTCATTTTTTAACCCTCTTTCTATAATTAATAAAAGCAACATCTATTAGTATACTCCAAAAAAACCATTTGGTCAAATATGTTTATCTATTATTTGACAATATTTTGTCATTTTATAATCATTTTTCACCAAATTCTCTTTTCATATTCTCTTTTTCTGCACAGAATCCTTTTTTATTGTTCTGCAGTTTCAGCATAACAATAGCGAAACCTCCCATATGGGAGGCTATGTTGATCAATAATACATTTTTTCTTCTGTCCACTCGGAAAGCACCTGTTCCATATCGGCAGCCATTTGCTTTGCTCCTGCCAAAGAATGACTGCGATAGTTTCCGCAGTCAATCTTGCTGACACCGGGGATAGCACCTTCCCAAAGGGCAATATTATGTAAAACATCCTGCATAAGAGCAAGGGCGTCCTTGTGCTGCATATCGCGTACTACCAGATAAAAGCCTGTGCGGCAGCCCATGGGACCTACATAAACAATATTCTTTTCAAATTGTGAATTGCGTGCCAAGGTAGCAAAAAGATGTTCAAAGCTGTGTGCGGCGGCATTGGACATATAGACTCCGCCATTGGGGACATACATACGGATATCGTATGTAACGATATCTCCGTCAATGCGTGAGATATACATACCCTTCTGCAATTTGTTATGATCGACCTCAAAGCTTGCTATTTTTTTCATCATTATGCCCCCTTCAATTATGCTTCTTTTGATTTCTGCACAAATAAATACTTGGTAAGAATATTTTTCAATTCTGCAACAGTTTCTGCAGCATAATCAGGATGTTCGGATAAAAGCTCATCACGTTCTCCCGATCCCCAGAGCACCGCGCAGGTAAGTGCACCGGCATTTTTGCCGCAGCGGATATCAAAAACACTATCGCCGATCAGCATACTGTTCTGCGCCTTTTCATCCATCATTTCCAATGCCTTCAAAGCAGGTCCCGCATCAGGCTTGTGTCCTGCTTCGGAATGAGCATGCACGACAGCATCAATATATTCATCTATTTTCAGACATTTGAGCGAAAATGCTGTTCCCTCCTGTCCTTTGGAGGTAACTATTCCTACCTTGGCGCCAAGACGCTTGCAGGATGCGAGCAGCTCGCGCATTCCCTCAAAGGGCTGAATGCAATCCTCCTGCAAATGCAAAAAGGTGTCCTGATAGGCGTCATAATATTCCTGCGCGCGTTCTGCACCCAGAAATTTTTCTCCCTGTTTCAGAAGTGGAATGCCGATCAGCTCGGCGATATCTTTTTCGGTGATATCCACATCAAATTTTTTGCAGGTTTTAATAGCTGTTTCTATGATAACGGGAACAGAATCGGCAATTGTTCCGTCCAAATCAAATAATAAAGCAGTCATTTTTCCTCCCTAATGCAATGAATTTTACAGACCTAATTATAATATACCATGCAGTTTTTGGCTATATTTTTCAACAAATTTTCATTTTTCATTCATAAGAGTCAGCGAAATGATATGCGGGCGATTGCCGATACGGAGCGGAAAAATGCTGTTGCCCAATCCCCTGCTGACAAAAAGTGTGGTGCCGTTTTGCTCATATTCTCCTGCTGTATATTGCGGCAAAATGCCCTGTCCGGGAGCAAAAAGCGCACCGACAAAAGGCAGAAGCACCTGTCCTCCGTGAGCATGCCCGCTGAAAACAAGCTCAATATCAAAAGCGGAATACTGCTCAAAATATTCGGGACGGTGCGCAAGCAGCAGAATAAACTCCTCCTGCGGAAAAGCTTGCAAGAATTCGGCAGACTCTGCAGAAAGCTTGCACTCGGAATTCTCAGCATAGTCAAAAGCAGGGTCTGAAAGACCTGCCAGCAGAATATGCTCACCGTTTCTTTCTATGCTGAAGCAGCGTTCATCTGCGATCATCACTCCCGCATCACGCAATGCAGCAGAAAGCTCCTGCCACCTGCCACTCCATGCCTCATGATTGCCGCTGCACAAATAGACAGGAGCGATTAGAACAGCTCCTTCGATAAAATCCATAGCAACAGATTGCTCATAGCGGCGACGATCTATGATATCACCTGTTATAATAATGATATCCGGACTTTCTTTTGCAACAGCCTTGAGCAAGCGGCTTTGCTCATGACCAAAAGCAGTATTATGCAGATCGGAGATATGCACAATTTTGAAATCCTTGAATTCTGCAGGCAGCTCTGAGGAATAATAGCTGTGTTTTGTTATCTGCAGAGCATTTGACTGCCAAAAGAAATACCAGCACAATGCATATATCAAAAGCAAAGCAAGCAGGACAATGCCTTGTTTGTTCAATATCTTTTTCATATCCACCTCTTGTGATATCATTGCAGAGAATAGTGAATATTTCTCTCTTCACGGCAAAAAACCTTTGCATTTTTTTAAGAATTTACGTTGATAAAAGGGGAAATTCGTTTTTGATATAGAATATATAGTTTTATCAAGTTTTGAAAAAGTATGAAAACCGAGGTAAATTATGGATAAATCTTTTTGGCTGCAAAAAACCGAAAAAGAACAACAAGCTGCTCTTGCTGCCTTGCAAGAGCTTTTGGCCATACCGTCAATTAATGCACCTGCCGAAGAGAATGCACCTTTTGGCAAAGAGATAGCAAGAGCATTGGATTTCACTTTGAATTTAGGTGAAGACTTAGGCTTTGTCTGCCATAATCTTGACGGCTATGCAGGCATTATCGATTTAAAAGCAAATGAAGACAGCGAAACAGTCGGTCTGCTTTGCCATCTGGATGTGGTACCGCCGGACGGCGAGTGGCAGACTCCACCCTTTTCTCCCGAAATCCGTGATGGAAAAATCTTTGCCCGTGGAGCAGTTGATGACAAGGGACCGCTCATTGCCGCGCTTTTTGCCATGAAAGCTGTCAAGGAAAGCGGCTTGCCGTTATCTAAAAATATCCGCCTCATCTGCGGCACGGATGAAGAAACAGATTTTCGCTGTGTGGAATATTATAAGCAGCATGAGCCTGCCCCCGCTTGCGGTTTCTCACCTGACGGAGACTTCCCTGTTGTGTTTGCGGAAAAAGGTATTGCACATTTTGAATTCATCATACCTCTTTATGACGAAAAAAGAATAATCGATCTGGCGGGCGGCGAAGCATCGAATATCGTGCCTGCGAGCTGCACCTTAAGGTTTGATAGAAATCTGACAGCAGGTGTTTTTCTTCAGGAATCAGAAAAAGTCAAAATTCATGAAGAAGAAAATTGCTTCATAATAACAACTGCAGGCAAGGCAGCACATGCCTCCATCCCCCACAAAGGCGAAAATGCGATCTCTGCAATGCTTGGAATTCTGGCAGAATTGCCTTTGCAGCAAGACTTGCAAAAAAGCCTGCAGACATTATATAATTTATTCGGTAAGTGTCTTGACGGAAGCGACGCAGGACTGGGATATTGCGATGAGATCAGCGGCAATATGACTGTGGCTGCCAATATGATCGAGCTTTGTGAAGATGGTATAAAACTGACCTTTGATATGCGATATGCAGTTACTGACAATTTTGACCGTATTGAAGGCAGATTGCAGGAGATATGCCTCAACAATAATTGGGGCTATAAGCTTTTGGGACAAAAGGCTCCGCTTGATGCGGGCAAAGATTCACCGCTTGTCAGAACGCTCAACAGCGTATATAATGATATTATGGATTCCTCGGCAGAACCGATCGCTATCGGCGGCGGCACATATTCACGCGCCTTCCGCAATTTTGTAGCATTCGGGCCTGTTTTCCCCGATCAGCCCGAGGTCGCTCATATGAGCAATGAATATCTGGAAGTGGAAAGCTTTTTCAAATTGCTGCACATTTATGCACAGGCGATTTATGAATTGGCAAAATAAGCAGAAGAGGTGTTTTTATGCAAATGCAAATAATTTTTGTTGCAGGTATCGGTATTTTAGGTATTTTAATGATAGTAGGCGCTATCCTTCTTCTCAATAAAGAAGAAAGCCCTGCACAAAGAGATAAAAAGGTTAAGAATCAGATCATGGCAGAAATGCTCGAGGCTGCCACAACAGATGAAGAGCGTCAGCGCATCATGGATATGATGGATGCAGATCAGCTTGATGAGGCCTTTGGTACAAATGAGGATTTCCTTGCTCCAAAAGAAGAAAAGAATCTCTATGGCATTGACACCGAAAGCGGCGATATGCTTGATATCATCATTGCCAAGCAGCTTCAGCAGGCAGCCTCTGATGAACAAAATGCGATGGAAGCAGATGCCGAAACATATTCATCACAAGAAAATACAGAGTATAAGTCGGAGCTTTTTGCTTATGATAATATAGATCATCTTGAAGAAACAATGGTTATCGAACGCAATGAACTGCTGACAGATGACAAAGAAGAGATTGCAGCTGAGATCGTAATCGAACCCATGGAAGAACAATCCATATTTGAAGAGTCCGCAGAAGAAAACAATGCAGAAGATTCTGCTGCAGAAGGAGAAGATAATGATGAAGGAGAAAACAATCCCTCTTAGAAAAGATATCCCCACCAAATACAAATGGAATATCAAATCAGTTTATCTCAACCGCCATCAATGGGAGGCTGATTTCAAAAGGCTTACCGACCTGTTGGCAAGAGCCAAGGATTTTCAGGGCAAGCTCGGAGAAAGTGCTGAGAAGCTTGCTGAATGTATTGAATATCAGGAAGAACTCGGCAAGCTGCTTGACAAACTCTATCTTTATGCCTCGATGAAGCAGGATGAGGATAATAATGATGCCCAGGCACAAAGCCTTAAGAGCAAAATTCAGGGGCTGGCAGTAAGAGCAAGCACCGAGCTGGCATTCTTCACTCCCGAATTATTGGCTTTGGATAATGAGCTCATAGATGAATATATGAAAGCCGATTGTCTGCAGCCTTATTTGCGTATGCTGCAGGACATTTTGCGTTTCCGTCCTTATACCCTTTCTGCCGAAGAGGAACGCATCGTTGCAATGACGGGTGAAATAGCAGAAGGTGCGCATAATATCTTTTCACTTTTCAACAATGCTGATCTGCAATTCCCCACCATAACAAATGAAAAGGGCGAACAGGAGCAGCTTTCACATGGAAATTATATCCGCTTTATGGAAAGTCCCAACAGAAATGTGCGTAAATCTGCCTTTGAAGCACTTTATTCCCAATACGGTAAATACCGCAATTCCATCGCTGCTATGCTGAACACCTCTGTTCAAAGAGAGATTTTCAGCTCGAAAGTGCATAAATATCCCTCCGCCCTCTTCGCTTCACTTTATAATGACAATATTTCTGTCAGCGTTTATGAAAAGCTGATACGCGCGGTCAGACAAAATCTGCCTGTTTTCTTTGAATATCTCGAAGTGAGAAAAGACGCTCTGCAGGTCGATGAACTGCATTTTTATGATATTTATGCACCGCTTGTTCCCGAAGTG
The DNA here is from genome assembly GCA_017439615.1 of Bacillota bacterium. Lineage (GTDB taxonomy): Bacteria > Bacillota > Dehalobacteriia > UBA4068 > UBA4068 > RGIG3181. The sequence continues at coordinate 1,177 of JAFSIU010000055.1, read as the reverse complement.
GAATGGGATCTGAGCTATGAAGATGCAGTAAAAATCGTCAAAAAAGCCCTTGCGCCTCTGGGCGAAGAATATGTTGCAGACCTGACAGCAGGTTTGAAGGCTGGCTGGGTGGATGTTTTTGAAAACAAGGGCAAGACTTCAGGTGCACACTCCACAGGAATTTATGGCTCGCATCCATTTGTTCTGCTCAATCATCAGCCCGACCTGAACAGTGTTTTCACCCTTGCTCATGAGCTTGGACATTCCATGCATTCATATTACAGCTGGAAGAATCAGCCTTATACCTATGCTTATTACCGCATTTTCGTGGCTGAGGTCGCCTCCACAGTCAATGAAATTCTGCTTTGCGAATATCTGCTTGAAAATGCCACAACCGACAAAGAACGTATGAGCATTCTGAACCGCTATCTCGAAGAATTCCGCGGAACTGTTTTCCGTCAGACAATGTTTGCCGAATTTGAAAAGATAATTCACGAAAAAGCAGAACAAGGCGAGCCTTTGACTGCGCAAAGCCTTTCCGATATTTATTTCAAGCTCAACCGTGATTATTTCGGCAAGAATATGCATATGGATGAAGAAATCGCTTTGGAATGGGCAAGGATACCTCATTTTTACCGTGATTTCTATGTCTACAAATATGCTACCGGCTTCTGCGCTGCTCAGGCACTTGCCTCCGGTATATTGCAGGGCGGAAAAAAAGGTGAACAGGCCAGACAAAATTATCTGAAATTCCTCGCAGGCGGTGGTTCAATGGATCCTCTTGACCTGCTGCGTTTAGCAGGTGTGGATATGGAAACACCCAAGCCCATCAATAAGGCAATGCAGGAATTTGCCAGAAAGCTGGAAATGTTCAAGGAATTGCAGCAAAAACAATAATAAAAAGATTCCGCAAAATATGGTCGGTGTTCATAAAACAGTTATTATAAAGCAAACCCCACATTAATAATTTGATGTGGGGTTTATTTGTTTATGACTTTAGTTCTGTTTCTGCAGTTATTTTTACAAAAGAATCAATTTTGTATATGTTTTTGCAGGGGGCCAGGGGGGATTGCGAACCCCTTAGGCCCCCTTGCAACCCCCTAACCCCCTTCAAACGCTTTTTGTCCGAGGCTGTTTTGGCTGCTTTCTTAAGCTGCTTCTTTTCAAACCAATTAATTTCTACATTCGTAGAATCGGC